>NZ_JAUDRH010000013.1 GCF_030381805.1 Chlorogloeopsis sp. ULAP01 | reverse complement strand
CCTTCCCCTCCCCTTGGTAAGGGGAGGGGTGCCGTAGGCGGGGTGGGGTTTTGTGCTGTTGCAGCAGGTATCAACCCAAAAATTAAGCCTTCATCACTATCAAATAACTCTACAACAGGCAATCCTGTATCACCAGTTACCGTCAACCGCACAGTATTAGCATCTAAATTTGTAACAGTTATCTCAATAATTCCCGTAATTGGTTTTTCGGAGCGGAATGTAAAAGCATCGCCATTTGCTAGCCGCAGTTGTGCGCTGGGTATATCAGCGATGAAGTTATTTCCCTCACTACGATTGGTGATTTGTAATTTTTCACCGACGGAAGTTTGTAAAATTACTTCCACACCTTTATCTGTGGGATTAGCTTTTACTCCCGTAATGGCAATCACTTCTTTGCTTGTTGCAGGTGGATTAGTTGGTGCTGGCGACTGCACTAACATGATGGCGCTAGTGCTGGGACGCTTTATTTCACTCAGTCGCGGAATTCTAAAACCTGTTTCCTGGTGTGTCTTTGCAGATGTAATTTGTCTGTTCTCTACATCTTGGTGGTTAGGTTTTTCTCCAGCCCATACCGATGAAACCGCAAGAATACTCAAACATCCCGAAAGACTGATTAAAAATGATGAACAAACACCAGCAGATAAACACCAACTCCTCATAGTTCCTCACACAGCAATCAAAGCTTTTTGTTGCTAATTATTTTTGATAGGTATAAGGTGTAGTGTAGAAAAGTTGACTGTGGCGTGTCTATCTAAAAAATGCCATTTATGATCCAAAAACTGCCTTTTTCCCTGCTAAACACTGACTGGGTGTGATGCCATACTGTCGCTTAAAGGCTGCTGCAAAGTTACCCAAGTGTCCATAGCCTACCAGATTTGCCACTTCTGACACTTGATAATTGCCTTGACGCAACAACATTTCTGCCTTCTGCAACCTTTGCTGTGTCAAATAGCCCACTACAGTTGTGTTAAAGAGTACAGGAAAACCTCTGTGGAGAGTGCGAACGCTGACTCCTACTTGCTGTGCTAGTTCACAGAGTGATGGCGGATGCTCCAGTTGTGTGGTCAAAATTTCTTTAGCTTGGTGGATACGGTCAATTGTCTCTCTTTTCAGTCCTGGTGTGTCATAAATTGGCTTTTGCTCTGCCGAAATCCAATCCAAGTGCATCGCTACTAACTCAAATACCTTCGCCTGAAGATACATCCGCTTTGCTGTACCGCGATAGGGCGGATTCCACATTTGTTGAGCAAGCGATCGCATTGCTCGTGTCACCTTGGGATAAAATGAGATTTTCCAGTCTTCCCCTTTAAACAGCAAATTCTGAATATCACAGCTATATTGCCCATCCTCCAGCAAAAACGAGTCTAGCAATTCTGGCTCAATTTCCACATTTACAGCAGTTAAATGCTCTTCAGCGCGATACTTTTCAATGTAGCCAGGCGAAATTCCGCTACCTGAAAAGTAGCCATGCGTTCCACCCATATTAGGATGAACATCATCAAAGTAAACCAAGCCTGATAGAAAAATCCCCATCTGAATCGGATGTTCATGGGCAGACGTTTTTACCATCAAGTCCTGGTGATATTCGCAATCTAAGAAATTTAACCACACCCCAGGCGATAGGTTCATACTGCGATTGTAGCCCCGTCCCACGATTTCCGGTACGCCCTCAAGCTGCTCAAAGCTATCAAGTACGAGATTCTGAACCTGGGGTTGAGGAGCCTGTTGGTACAGTTCGTAAAAGTCTGATTGGCTGAGGATGAGTGTCATACTGGAGTGGGCTAAGTGCAACTTATTATCAATAAATTTACCACTAAATTGCAATGGACGGGTTCCTGGAGGGTAGCAACTATCGTCAATTGGGAAACTCACAGGAGTGAAAAGGCAAAAGCAAGAGGCAGAAAAATCTTGTAGTCTAATATTCAAAAGAAGTGAAGATATACAGCCAAAAAATAGTCGGGTAGTGTAATCTACAAGATTAGCTCTAGTTATTTGTCATTAGTTGCTATCGTTCCTGAAATTTCTATTGAGGTCAAAAGACAGTCTGTCAGACTTCAACACTTAAATACCATCATGCGATCGCTACCTCAGCAAGCTTGAGGAAGTTTGGTTAGCAAAGTTTGTGTCCATTAGTTCTGTATGTGATGCCACATTAAAAAATCATTAAGGGCAGATAGATTCACGGAACGCGGACACATCAAGGCTATTCCCAATCCAAATCTAAAATAGTATAAGGTAATCTGGGATGCAATGAATTGATCGGCGAGAATCACTGCATAGTAATATAGTCATACTGCTTAGTCTTTATAAAAGCAGTCAATCAGGCTAGACAAAGTCAAATTCTTTTACAATCGAATACTATACTTAACCGTGGCCATAAGCATAATCCTTGTGCTCATCAGTAGCCTGATCGTAATGGTGAGACTTCCAAAGGTTGGAAACTTGTAAGTCCTAACACTGATTGAGAGTATTCTATGGAAACTGTGCTCATCTCGCTTCTGCCCTATATCATCGGCAGTGCTATCGTACCTTTGCAAATCATCATCGGTTTGTTGCTACTGAAAAGCCCCAATCAGGGACTATTCAAGGCTGTAGCTTATGTCGCTGGAATGACGATCACACGTCTGTTACAGGGATTGATTTTTGGTTTGGTTCTGTCCGGCTCCTCGGCACTGACTGAGGGAAGTAACGGTAAGAATCCGATAGTCTCAACATTGCTCCTAGTGCTTGGCATTCTCTTACTAATCGCCGCCTATAAAAAATGGCGTAGGGAGGACGATCCGGATGATTCACCGCCCAAAGGGTTAACCATGATTGATAGCTTAACTCCACTCAGGGCTTTTGGAATTGGGCTCGGACTACCGTTGATTGCAGCGAAGTTGTGGGTTTTTACTCTCAGCGCACTGGCTACAATCGCGGCAGCGCAGTTGGGACAGCTATCTAGCACCATCGTATACTTACTTTTCATTTTGCTAGCTGAATCCTTGTTGCTGCTCCCGATCTTGGCTCGTATCCTCATACCTGAACGCTCGAAATATTTACTCAGTGAGCTTTCAGCCTGGTTGACCAAAAATAGCCGTTCAATCACCATTGTTGTTTCGCTTGTTTTTGGTCTGTTTTTCTTACACTCCGGTATCACTGGGTTACTTTCATAGAAGATTTCATGAGTGGCAGCGCACTATCAAGAATGAGAAGCAACAGATTGCACAGATTAAAGCTGCGTTAATCTGTGTCCATAGTGATGTCAGTAATCGCCCTACAATTAGGATGAAAGTTAGGGCTAATCGCCAGACATCGCCAAATCTTTAAAAAAAGTGAAAGTATATAGGCAAAAAATAGTCAGGTAGTATAATTTACCTGACTAGCTCAAGTTATTTGTCATTAGTTGCTATTGTTCCTGAAATTTCTGTTGAGGTCAAAAGACAGTCTGTCAGACTTCAAATATGACCATGCGATCGCTACCCAAGCAAACCTGAGGAAGTTTGGTTAGCAAAGTTTGTGTCCATCGATTCTGTATGTGAGCTCGCCCGTACAGCGCGGAACATTCCAAATCGGCATAGCCCTACACCAAATGCCAAACGCATCAGCAAAAATGTTGGCACCTCGCGCACAGACTTGATGAAACCAGACAGTCCAAAACGCAGGAATCCACTCGGTCGAGCCACCCCTTGCCAGATTGAATCTAACCAAGAAGGAAGCGTTTCTTGCGTCCAGTCTGCCGTAATTACCTCTCCTTCCACTAATCCTGTAGCTACCAAAAGCTCAGAAAATCCCTCAATGCTAGAAAAAGCTGGATGAGACCACTGATCTAAGAGTTGTTGCATCACTGGTTTTTCCCAGAAATTTAGCGGCTTTTGGCGGTCATCCCTCTGATTCCAGTCAGCAACAACCAATATTCCACCGGGCTTTAGCACCCGCATTAATTCTCTTGCAAAAATGGCTTTATCAGGCATATGGGGGCCTGCTTCGATTGACCAAACCACATCAAAACTGGCATCTGGAAACGACAATGCCATTGCATCATCGACTGCAAACTGGACGTTTAGCTCTTGGGGTGTTAGTTCTTGGGCGCGTTTCACCTGCTGTGGGCTAATGGTAATCCCTGTGACAGCAAACCCATAATCTCGTGCTAAAATCCGGCTGCTGCCTCCAATACCACAACCAACATCTAAGACGGTGGTACCAGGTGGTAATTTATCTAAACCACCCCACTTAACCATTTCATGTACAAAGTCAGACTTAGCAGCCAAAAAATCTTTTCTTCTTGGCGGCGAACCGTAATGACCGAGGTGAATGTGTTCCCCCCAATAAAACTCTAGGATACCGTCAAGCGTCCATTCGTCGTAGGAATTAGCAACTGTGGCTGAGGATTGATACTTGCGGGCAGTGATGAAATAAGCTGCAATTCCAATTAGCAAAACCAAAAGAGAACCAATTACAAAATAAAGTAATAAAGTTGACATTGTTGTGAAAGCTTTACTATGTAGCGAACAGTTGATAGATTTTGGTTTGTTTATAGGCGATCCTGAATGAGATGAGCGATCGCAATAGATATCTTCCTATATGTTGAACTTGCGATATTTTGTACACCTCGAATCATTTCGGGTTTTTGTTGATATTGAAGGAGAGCCGTTTGTTTTACAAAAGGATGAACAGTAGTGGGAATCTTCCCGGCTCTATGAAGATAGAATTTCGGCATCATGATTAACAGAGTAAAAAATATAGTAAATCACTGGTTTCTATGCGTAATTAGGAAAGCATTTATTCGATACTGTAACAGGGGCATATACGTCATACACGCTATCTCTTACTTGTTTGACAAAACTCCCATCAGTTAGTTAATACAGCCAAACTTTGTTGGTAGTGACTATTTTCAAGCGATATTCTCACAAGCAATCCTTGTGTCGCCATCGCTGCATTGGTCATACACAATTTGTACCGTAAAATTAGCCGCCTACCGTCTCAGAGAAAATCTTAGTTTGTAGCGTTTTGATATGTGGAGCTATCGGAATGTAAAGCCTAGTAATTGTAGATATATTCATAAAAATAATGATCTGTGCCTCGCAGATGTACAAAATTTACAAGCAACTTCGGCGGGCATTCTGACTCACAAGACAAGCCTTGATTACAGCTGCGGGACAGCATCGGATTTACACCGGACTTTCCCCGTTACCTCTGATGGCTGCTCCCCACCAGAACCGAGATTCCTTCGCATATTAACACAACTGTGATTTGCTTGCGTAAAAATCAATGGTCGATCTATACTGGCATTCGTCATTCATCAGGGCAAGTTTCATTCTTTACCAAAGCTTGCTCTTAATTTTCATTGGACAATTTTTTAACAGTTTTTCAACCTCAGAAATTGTTAGGATTGCCAGCGTTTGGTTACATAACGTTGACAATTTTTTATATTGCCAAACCTAGTTAACAATTCTTTTCCATTCTGGCAATTATTTTTCTTCAATTCATCAACTGAATCAAATATGCAAGCTCCATCCAAACTCTGTAAAGACTCCACAACGAAGGTTGGGATGATTTCTAAGACTGGTTAATCAAGGGGACTACGAACAGCCTTACCACCACGGTTAAGAACATGGGTATATATCATTGTCGTTTTTACATCCTTATGTCCCAATAATTCCTGTACCGTGCGGATGTCATAGCTGTTTTGCAGCCGTGACCAATACGCGCAACACTAACCCCAAAGTATTGATCGTCAGAAATCGCTTGCGCCCCTTGATTTTCTTGCCTGCATCGTAGCCCACGGCTGAATGAACCATTGCAGCTGTTTTCACACTTTGACTATCAATGATTGCTTCTGATGGACTCGGATAGCCTTCAATATCATTCTCGTCCACTCTCGCAAACCATCATGGATGTTTAACCATGTCCCGTCTTTACGCCAGTTGCGAAAACTAAGTATACACCATCTGCCACGGAGGAAAGTCTGCGGGTAAAGCTCGCCATCGAATTCCTTCTATCAGAATGTAGAAAATCGCATTCAGAACTTCCCACATATTAACTTCGCGCGGACAACCACCTTTTTTAGGTTCTGGAATTAAGTCACTCAGAAATTCATATTGAACACGGGTCAGGTTACTGGGGTATGCTTTACTCATGTCGCTCTCTCGGTGCTGTTTATGATCTATTCACAGCGTATACTGAGAGAGTTTTTTACAAACTACCCGACTTTTCAAACAGCCTCTCAAACCTTCGTTTAACCTTAAACCCGTACCGTAAAGTAATTTAATTAAAAGTTGATGTACTCCAGATAACTTTTGAATAATTGCAAAAACTTCATCCTTGGTTAAAACTGTTGGTAAATATTTAGGTTTTTTAGCACGTACTGCGTCTACTTTCAAATCTAAATTTTGTTTTAATACTTCTTTGTAGAGAATAGAACAGCGTGAAGTACCTAATTTTGAGTTGATGCAGCCACATTTTCATTCACCCCAAGATGCGTTAAAAATGCTTCGATTTCTGCACTTCCCATATCTTTAGAATGACGCTTATCATGATAAAGGATATAACGTCTAATCCAGTAAATATAAGTCTTCTCTGTTTGGTAAGAATAGTGCTTAAGTCGGATAACATCTTGCACTTATTCTAGCAGTTTCTTAGGACGTTGCTCCATAGGATGTGTTACACAAAAAAATTCCGTTTAATACTCTAAATAAGGATGTTATACGGAAAAATTCTGGATAACACCAAGGGATATACGGAAAAATTCCATATAATCCTCCCGTGAAGTGTGGTTATACGGTAAAATTCAGTATAATACCCAAACAAGGGGGTAAAAAAGAAGGTTTCCGTATAATATAAAAGATGTGGTTGTAATGCTTGATATATCAGGATTTAGAAAAAGATTATACGGAAATATTCCGTATAATAAATAGTTATGCGGCTCAAGCTATTGATGAGGTCGCAACCGAGAGACTATTGGTGAGAGGCGATCGCTCTGTACCATTAACCATTGAAGCGATCGCACTTTAGTCAAGTAACAATTCAACTCAGCCTCAAACGTTCATAAATCCACCATCAACCACAAGATCTGCGGCTGTCATGTAGGAAGACTCATCACTGGCAAGAAAAACAACGCTCGCAGCAATCTCCTCCGGCTTTCCGAACCGCCCCAAGGGAGCAGACTGCTTCACATAGCTACCAAAGCTGTCTAGTGCTTCTGGTGGCAATCTCATTTTGCTCTGAAAATTTGTAGGCACAAAGCCAGGGCTGATGGCATTGACTCGGACCTGACGGGATGCGAACTCAGCCGCTAAGGTTCGCGCCAGCGATCGCACGGCTGCTTTTGTCGCAAAGTACACACTGCCCATCGCTGCACCCTTTTCATTTACGGCTGATGCATTCAAAATGACGCTTGCCCCGTCATTCAGGAGTTTGGCAAGTTTCTGTACCGTGAAAAATACACCTTTCACGTTGATGTCAAACTGGTCATCATAGAACCCTTCGTCAATCGCTGCAAGTGGGGCAAATAAGCCAATGCCTGCATTCGCAAACAAAATATCAAGCTGACCAAATTCTGCTTTGACCCGTGCTGCTAATACGTCCAAGTCGTGCAGAGAGCGAACATCAGCACGAATCGGAATGACCGCTTCACCGAGTTCGCTGCCAGCAGTTTGTAGACGTTCTTCGTTTTGTCCCGTTAGAATCACTCGCGCCCCTTCTGCAATAAACTGTTTGGCAGTTTCAAACCCAATTCCGGTCGTTCCTCCGGTGATTACAGCGGTTTTATTTGTCAAGCGTGTCATAGTAATCCTCGTGAGTGATGAGAAATCTAAACCATTCGGTCTAAGTTAAGGCAAAAAAAATTAACCAGCTTTGAGCAGTGCCAATGTTGCCTCTACAGTGTCATGTAGAAGCATTTCGTCTTCTAAAACCCGACCAATTAAAGCCATGCCTTGAGTGGCACAAAGCAACAGACGAGCAAGGCTGCGCGAGTCAATGGTTGCAATGATTTCGCCTGCTTTCTGCGCGTGAGCGACAACCGTGCAGTAGGCATCTTCCAAAGTTTGAAGATGGTGACGCAAAATAGCTGCAATTTCTGCTTCATCTGTATCGAAGTCAGCTATATTCGTACCCAACATACAGCCTTGACTTCTAGGTAATGAATGCCGATGCTGCAAATTTTTTAGGACTCGCTCTAAGTTTGCTAGGGGCGAACCTGCAGCTAAAAGCTGATCTCGAATGGACTTCACCTCCGTTTGAGCATAGTGGTCTAACGCCTTGAGAAAGAGCGATCGCTTGTTGCCAAAGGTATCGTAGAGGCTCTTTTTACCGATTCCCATGTGTTCCAGCAGTTCGGAAAGGGTCGCTGCCTCATATCCTCTTGCCCAAAACACCTCCATTGCCTTTGTCAGGACAACTTCAGGGTCGAATTGTTTTTCAGGTCCTCTGCTCATGACAGCATGGTAGCATTACTTAAACCAATCGGTCAAGATTAATAGAGGCAGCAGTCAATTAGCAGAGATCGCCGCATAACAAGTCGCTGCACCGGAATACCGAAAGCTCTCGGTTAAATGTTCAAGGTTGTCTGCGTCCGGTGAGCTTGATCGTTAAATCATCACAAACCTCAATTCCGATCGCGTAAACTTACTTCCTAAGTAAGCCGCATGATCCAATCGGCGGTTTAATAGTTGCAGCGATTGCCCTACCACACTTCATCAAACATTAGATTTACTCAAAATCAAATCGGTATAATCAGTTGTACAATCTCTCCCATGTATGACGATACCTGCCGATTCCTTGCCGAACACTTCTGGCCGACTTCGCCAGTTGGCGGTTAGGAAAGCCTGTTCATCAATAATGTGGCAGCTTTTCTGTTTAATTCCTTAATAAGAGGGTATTATCCCGCAAAGATGCCGGAGAATACTGAGGATAATACTGATAAAGCTAAGTGTTATCTAAATAAATGAACAGTTAAGACCTACGTTGGCTGGTCGTCAGAACTGCTTATGTCGCCAACTTTGCTCTTGTCATATCAAATCTGCTAAGTCTGCCATCACGCTTGCAGCTACCAACAAGGAGTTACATGATGAAAGTAACAACTAAGGTTATCAGCCGAGCTATGTGCAGTGCACTGGTCGCTGTGATGTTTGAGTTTAGCTTATGGCAGCCTCCTGCTGCCAACGCCTGCACCCGAATCCTGTGGAACGATAATAAGCTGGCGGTCGTAGTTGGACGGACGATGGATTGGCCAGAATCCACTGAGCCGATCCTCACTGTTTTTCCGCGAGGCATGAAACGGGATGGTGGGCTGCTCGGATCTAAAGTGGTTGTTAAGGAGAATCCAGCGCGATGGATCTCGAAATACGGTAGCGTTGTCACCACGACCTATGGTATGGGTACTGCCGACGGCTTGAACGAAAAAGGCTTGGGGATGCATATGCTTTACCTGACAGCCACCGATTTTGGTTCGCGCGATCGCACTAAGGCGGGTGTCCAAGCAGGACTCTGGGGACAATATCTTTTAGATAACGCCGCTACCGTCAAAGAAGCGCTTGCACTCATGAAACAGATTCAACCGATCATGGTCAGTCTTGATGAAATTAAGTCAACCGTGCATCTGGCGATCGAGGATGCGAGTGGAGACTCGGCGATTCTTGAATACGTCAACGGTAAACTCATGGTTTACCACGGACGCGAGTACCTCGTCATGACCAACGACCCGCCATTTGACCAACAGTTAGCGCTTTTGAAAAAGTGGAATTTAAATTTTGCTAGCGCCACTCGCTATACTCCCCTACCGGGTAACGTTAGCCCGACCGATCGCTTTGTCAGAGCCACCTATTACGAACGGTTCCTACCCGAACCAAAAAACCAGCGCGAAGCGATTGCTGGCATCCTCGCGATTGCCCGTAATGTTTCCGTTCCCTTCGGCGCGCCCAACAATGCTCCCGGCACGCTCTATAACACCGAATACCGAACTGCGATTGATCTCACCAATAAGCGTTATTTCTTCGAGATGGCGAATAGCCCCAACGTGGTTTGGATAGATCTCACGAAATTCAATCTGGCTCCTGGCGCACCTGTGCTGGTTCTCGACCCAGATAACATTGATTTATCGGGCAACGTTACAGGAAAGTTCCAGAGGACTGCCAAAGCACCATTCTAAAGGAATCAACAACCATACAAAATACCTAAATATTAAATGAATTTACTCATGAAACTGAGTAATTAAAAACACACTTAACACACTCACAGCCGCACTGACCATAAACGTGGGGGCGTACCCCGTTCGCGGCGCAAGCATTCCGCTCAAAATGGTGGTGGCAATTCCACCTAAAAACATGATGAAAACTTGAATTGTATAATCGGTTGCAGCAGTTGTGCGATCGCTTTTGTCCATCATGGCACTGAGCATTGCAGTATACGCCATACTTTGGGTTGCATTGACCAAAATACACACAGTGTAAAGTACAGGCAAACTAGCAAAGCCCATTGCTGGAATGATATATAGGAGCGTGGTAAAGGCTGGTATAAACCCAAACAAAATTAGAGAATACTTGCGTCCTAACTACATAATTATCACTCCAGCAATCAAGGCTGACACAATGCAGGCGCTGTAACTAACAACCCCCAATATAGAGAACAAATTTTATGCAAATAGCAAATGCTACCTTTAAAACAATCTCTTAGAGAAATCATCACGACCAATATGATTAACGTCGGTTCATCCCTGTTCTGCACTCAGTTAACAAATATCCAATCACTCCTGGCACCACAATAGCTGTAATCAAAATGGTGGATGAAGTGCTGAGGCGACTTGAAAATGACCGTGCTTCTTCAAGTCCAGCGACAATGTATTCGCCTGTGACATTAACCGCAAAAATTCCGACGGTCAGTGCGCTTAGTCTGGAGAGAAAAGTTCTGAGGGGAGGAACATGAGGATTATGTATTTTTCGACCCAAGATCATTCCAGCAATTAAGCCTGCTAGACTATGCATCCCCACTATGAGCAAGCGAACTCGAAAATCAAGGGTTGTTTGGACATCTGCCAAGGATTCTGACAGAACTGCACTGGTACCAATCGTGATACCAGCGATCACTCCTAATGCAGTCCACCAAATTGCTGGTTTAGTCAGTTGAGTACAGGCAATGACAAGACAAGCTGTGACAAAACTACAGATCATCGCAGCCTGCACGAGAGGTACGCTTCTAATCACTATCAATGATATAGCTCCTCCCGCCAGGCTGCCGAACACTATCAGCAGCCTGTCTAAGGAATTTGCATTTTGCTCAAAGTTTTGCATGGGTGATGTCAGCGACTGTTGCAGAGATTGAGCAAAGATCTAAGTTCACTCGATTCCTCTAGATTAATTGAGACTGGCGATCATCCCCCATTCAAAGAGAGTGATCGCCAAGATGAACCTACGCCTCAGGTGCTTACCAGTCCCGCTTCTAACTTCTCCATCACCTGATCGATGCTGAAGCTGGCTGCCTTTTGGCGGGGTGGGTAGTCCTTAAATGTCTCTAAGAACTGGGTGACGTATGCTTGTGCTGGAACCGCTAAGAAGGCGTGATCCAAGAGCCAGTCATAGTAGGTGTTGGAAGTAATATCAGCACGCTCATACGGATCGGTTAACAAATTAAACATTTTCGGGCAGCGCAGCAGCACAAACGGTTCTGCCCAAATTTGGAGTGTACCCGTTACCCGTTGTTCTGCAAAGACGAGTTTCCAGTTGTCGTACCGCAGCCCGGTGAGGTCGCCATCATCTGAGAAATAGAAGAACTCCACGCGCGGACTCTTATCGGTTTTACCTGTCCAGTAGTCCAGCATATTGTAGCCATCCAGGTGAATCTTAAAGGTTTTGCTGCCCACCTGATGTCCGTTCAGCAGCTTTTGTTTGATGTCGGGTTCTCCGGCTGCCGCCAGCAGCGTCGGCAACCAGTCGAGATGACTGACAATGCCATTGCACACTGAACCCGCCTCAATCCTGCCGGGCCAGCGTACTATTGCCGGAACCCGGTATGCCCCTTCCCAGTTAGAGTTTTTCTCATTGCGGAAAGGAGTCATGCCTGCATCGGGCCAGGTGTTCATGTGGGGACCATTATCGGTGCTGTACATGACAATCGTATCTTCGGCAATGCCCAGTTCGTCCAGTTGATCCAGCAGTGCGCCGACGATCTTGTCATGGTCAATCATAGTGTCGTGGTACTCCGACTGCGCTCGCCCTGCCTGCCCCTTGCTCTCTGGCTTGCAGTGCGTGCGGAAGTGCATGTGGGTGGTGTTGAACCAGATAAAAAACGGCTCATCAGCGTTCTTGGCATCGCCAATAAAGCGTTTGGTTTCGACCAAAACTTCATCATCGATCGTTTCCATTCGTTTTTTGGTTAGTGGTCCTGTGTCTTCAATGCGCTGTCCGCCGTTGCCATCTGCCCAACAGTGCAGCACTCCGCGCGGACCAAACCGCTCTTTAAACCCAGGGAATTCCTCTGGCTTGGGATAGTCGGGGTGTTCCGGTTCTTCCTCGGCGTTGAGGTGATAAAGGTTGCCAAAGAATTCATCAAACCCGTGCATCGTCGGCAAATGTTCATCGCGATCGCCAAAGTGGTTTTTGCCGAACTGCCCTGTGCGATAACCTAATGGCTTCAACAGTTCAGCAATGCTCGGATCCTCAGCCCTAAATCCAACGGACGCACCGGGCATACCGACTTTGCTCAAGCCCGTGCGGAATACACTTTGTCCGGTAATGAATGCCGCCCGACCGGCTGTACAGCTTTGTTCACCGTAGTAATGAATAAATCGCATTCCTTCTTTGGCAACGCGGTCAATATTGGGAGTGTGATAGCCCATTAGTCCGTCACTGTAGCAACTTAGATTACTGATACCGATGTCATCTCCCCAGATAATCAAGATATTTGGTTTTTTATCTGCCATGACAATCTCCTTTTATAGTATTTACTTGTTCATCGGAGGGCGGAAGACCGTCTTCCAATCTTTTTGATGCAGGAGAACTCTTAACCCTACAATATTTAATGCTTTAGTCTGTTTTTGGATGATGAAAAATAGTCTTCCAATCGTTCTTGATGCTCACAATTGTCCAGCCGTAAGTCTTAGCAGCCTCCAAGGATGCATTATTCTTCTCGTCGTAAGCAAACTCGCGATCAGCGTCATCGTGATGAACTAGTAACTGAAATGAAGCCCCCGGTTGCTCCTGCGAATACCGCAGCATTTGGATATCGCCGCCCGAAAAGACATTACCAGCAGCAAATACTGGGCGTTTACCGATACGTGTAGCGATATTCGTCGGTTTAACTGCGCGATCATTATAGGAAGCAATCTCACTTCCTCGCCAGATGATTGGTACACCATTTTGCTCGATGTACTCTAATTTGAACGAACTACCAATAACTTGCGGCAAAGGAATACTGTATATTTGTGGTGCAACGATACGGATAAATTCGATCGTGCCGCCGGAACAAATCCAAGTGACAAACTGATTCGCACGCAGATACTCCAGCAACTCAACCATTGGCCGAAAAGCAATCTGAGTAAATGGCATACCCAACCTGGGATGCATCGCCACTTCAAAAAACTTACGTGCCTCCTGCTCAAATTGCTCTTGACTCATATTCGCGTGCGTTTTCGCCAGTACTTCCAACGCTGCTTCATGACCCGCCTCAAGAAAGTATGGAATATCCCGTTCTAATGCCGCTTTAAAGGGCTGCTGCTCCTTCAGTGATGGATCTTCTGCTGCCAGTGCCTCAAGCCGAGTCAAGGCAAAGTATAGCTCGACTATCGGTTTTTCGGGCCAGAGCGTGCCGTCGTTGTCAAAAGTAGCGATACGGTCTACTGGAGGTAAGAAATTCGGACTATCTTCTGTTGTCACACGGCTGACAAAGTCGAGAATAGACTGTTTGACAGCACCCTGATTCCAGGATGAAAGAGGATCGGCAAAAAGAGATTTGGGTAATCCGCTCATGAAATGTCCCCTGTTCTAAACATCGTTTTTGAAGGTGACGGCACTAACGGCTATCTGCGGTGATACCGTGTTTTCTTCCATGCTTGTGCAGATATAACGCAACGGAAACCCGTATGAGATGTTCCTGTATCTGGAGGAGTGCCACGGCGCGCACTAGGTCGGTAACTATCACAGTACGCAGGACTGCAAAGGAACGAACCGCCCTTAACCACACGTTTTGGTGTGTAGGGGTCGCACGGATCAAAACTTTTGTTGGGGCCTGTTGGGTTGGGACAACAACTGCGAATAGACTGATGGGCATCAGATCGATACCAATCGCTACACCACTGCCAAACGTTGCCAGCCATGTCGTAAAGTCCGTAATCATTGGGTGGGAAAGAGCCAACAGGTGATGTACCAGCGAAACCATCTTCGGCAGTGTCTTTGACAGGAAATGTTCCTTGCCAGGTGTTGGCCATATGCTTGCCATCAGGGCAGAACTCATCTCCCCAAATAAATTGCTTACCCTCTAAACCACCTCGTGCAGCACGTTCCCACTCGGCTTCTGTAGGCAAACGCTTGCCCGCCCACTCGGCATAGGCTACAGCATCTTCCCACGAGACTTGCACGACGGGATAATTTTCTCTACCGTCGATGGTGCTACCGGAGCCTTCAGGCTGATACCAGGATGCACCTGGTGTCCACCGCCACCAAGCGGACAGATCGTGGAGCGGTACCGGACGAGGTGTAGGAGTGAAGACGAGGGAACCTGGTACCAGCATACTGTCATCAGGTTTGGGCGTGCCAGGCGGGACTTGCTTTTTAATTTCTTCCCAATCCGGTGCGCGTTCTGCTGTGGTAACATAGCCGGTTGCCTCAACAAAGCAGCGGAACTGTGCGTTGGTGACATCGTATATGTCCATCCAGAATCCATCTACGCGTACACGACGAGCTGGTCGCTCGTTAGGAAAGCTCATCTGGTCATCGGTACCCATAGTGAACTTGCCCGGTGGAATCCAAACCATACCTGGAGGTGCTTCTATCTTGTTAGTTATTGGGGGCTTCGTCGTTTTCATCTGTAGTATGTGTGTAGGCGATCGCTCCACCCAAAGAACGATTACGCTTCTCTGTTTCAGAGCGATCGCAACTCAATTATCGATCTGCTGAGTGTGCGTCGCTAAACACTCAAGCTTGTCTATGTGAGTAGGCTTTCTTTCGCCTTTAACCTGAATCTATTGCAATGCGATCGCAATTCGCAGTCGTTCTTCTAGTGAGATAAAGTTATCAGCATCCTGGGCATCTTTACCTACGTCAATCTCCACCCAATTCACCTCACCATTGAACTTATTGGCGCTGTAGTCCTTGGTGACTGGAGAGCTTGACTCAAAGCCGATATCTAGGGTTTCGTCCGCCGAGAAAACAAAGGGTTCGGTCTGTTCTACTCGTCCTGCTCCAATTTTTTGACCGTCTAAAAACAGAGCGACATCTCCACCTTTGCCTAAACCACCCCCATCGTAGGCAAATTCTACGCGAACTTGATGTTTCCCTGAAGGAAGTGTATCTCCCCCTTCTACGTAGTAATGATTTAAGCCAAAGAAGTTGTAGCAGTATTTCAGCTTGCCCTGCTTGGCATAAAGACTCCAACCACCAATAATGCCACCGACAGCAACAATTACACCTTCCGCTTTTGATTCAGGGAGATTTAACTCAGCCGTGATAGCGAAAGAGTTATTTTTGTAATCAACAATCGAGTTTTCTGTTAATCGTCCCATGCCACCAAACAGCAGTTGACGCTTTCCTTTCACCAATTGCGGACGACCCGCAAGCGTGGGGTTAGATCGTTCGGCAAAGCGGTCATCAAGGGGAATCACATTATATTTGACCGCCTCGATTAACCACAATCGCTGTAATTCCTTAAGCTTATCGGGATATTCCTGGGATAGATCCCTTGCTTGACTCCAGTCTTTGGTCGTATCGTATAGTTCCCAGCGATCGTCATCAAAGGCCGGAAGTTGCATCATGCCGATTACCCAAGGAGTACGGTGTTTCGTCACAGCTGTCCATCCTTGATGATAGATACCCCGATTGCCAAGCATCTCGAAGTATTGGGTCTCATGGCGATCTGGGGCAGTAGCCTCATTAAAAGAGTAAGCCATGCTTACCCCTTCTAGCGGCTTTTGTTGTACGCCATTGACAAAGGTGGGTTCTGGTAAATTGCTCACTTCTAAAACGGTTTTGGCAATATCAATCACATGGTGGAACTGGGAACGAATTTCCCCTTGAGCTTGAATGCCAGCAGGCCAGTGAACAATCGTGCCGTTGCGGGTGCCGCCAAAGTGGGAAGCAACTTGTTTCGTCCACTGATAGGGGGTACACATGGCATGCGCCCAACCCACCGCATAATGATTGTAGGCTTCAGACCCGCCAAATTGCTCGATGCGTTCCATCAAGAAATCTGCGGTTTCTAAATGGGCAAACCCCTGAAGCGTCACCATTTCGTTAAACGTGCCTTGGAGCGATCCTTCAGCAGAGGCTCCGTTATCGCCAATAATGTAATAGATCAGAGTATTCTGGAGGATTTCCAAGTCCGCTAGGGCATCAATCAACAAACCAACATGATAGTCGGTGTGTTCCAAGAAGCCCGCATAAACTTCCATCTGACGAGCTAAAATCGGTTTCATCGCCTCTGGTACTTCATCCCAAGCGGGAATCCCTTCACTACGAGGCGTTAATTCCGTATCGGGGGGAACGATTCCTAGTTGTTTTTGACGGGCGAGGGTTTCCTCTCGTATCCGATCCCAGCCTTGATCAAACTGTCCTTTGTACTTATCCGCCCATTCTTTGGGGACATGATGAGGGGCGTGGGTGGCACCAGGAGCAAAGTACATGAAGAACGGTTTATCGGGCATGAGGGATTTTTGCTGGCGTACCCAGCTAGTCGCCTTACGGGTCATGTCTGAGGTAAAATGGTAGCCTTCTTCTGGGGTTTTATCGGGTTCAATGGGAGTCGTTCCCTCGTATAGTGCAGGGTAATACTGATTGGTTTCGCCGCCGATAAATCCGTAAAAATATTCAAAACCACCGCCACCTGTAGGCCAGCTAGTGAATGGGCCCATCGGACTCGTTTCCCACACGGGAACTTCATGACACTTGCCCAATTGAGCGGTAGAGTAGCCATTGAGCTTGAGAATTTCCGCTAGAGGAGCGCAGGTATTGGGACGCAGAGAGTTATTACCGGGGGCAGAAGTGGCCATCTCGGTGATCGCGCCAAAGCCAACGGAATGATGGTTGCGTCCAGTCAGAAGAGCAGCGCGAGTGGGAGAGCAAAGGGCCGTGGTATGAAAGCGATTATATTTCAGTCCGTTTTTGGCTAATCTTTCGGCGCTCGGTGTATGAATGGGGCCGCCAAAGGCAGAAGAAGCGCCAAACCCCACATCATCGAGTAAGATCACTAGCACATTAGGTGCACCCGTAGGAGGACGTAGGGGGACAATGGGGGGATATTGGGTGTTGGGGTCTTTTGCGTCGAAGCTGGTGAGTCCAATCGGTTGAATGTCGGGAATCGGTAGGACTTGACGTTGTAGGTGATCATTAGAATTAGTCATGATTTTGTCTGCTAATATTTTGTGTGTTAGGATTTTCGCTATTTAAGCCCTGAATCTATTCACATCAGGGCTAATAGCGCAGCTTTAGCTTCTAAGCTATCAATGCTACGCGATCGCATTGCAAGTTCTGGCGCAAACTCTTGTTGGAGTTTTCTCGACTCCCACAACTTCCATTGATGATTGAACATCTGTCCTCACACTCCTTACACTTGAGACAAAGTTGCTCCTGTGTTGTAGCAGTTGTCACCTAAAACTGGCCGCGAATTTCTACCTGTTGGTTCTAGCGAAGAAACTTGTTTGAGTTACTGCCACAATTAGAATACGTGGATAGCTAGATATAAAATTGGTGTCTTCGTATTAAAGGTTGAGGATATTTGAGCGATCGCCAATCATCAATAGGAAGGCAAGACGAGCAGTTTGTAAATTAACAGCCAAATAATTACCGTAAGGATACAGTCTAAAAATAAGAACTTTGTAGCCTAAAAATAAGAAATTAATCAATTGGCTTCAAAATTTATTGCTTGAAATTCTGCTCTGCGTTGATATATTTACCATTAAGTAACTTTTACAAACTACTCTTATAAATTTCTTACTTTAATGTTCTACAAACTCAATTTCTTAATGCCGAATCTATAAAATTCTGCTGACAGGAGGGCGGGCTTCACGATCACTCCCGAAACTTGGCATAACTTGATTACCAATACCTACAAGCTTTGCTGATGCACCACTGCTCAAGGAGATAAGTTCTATGGCAAACACAATTGCAACACTTATTTCTAACTACATTAAGGTCACAGTATTTTCGCTAATGTTAGGAATGGGACTAAACTTGGCGTTCGAGCAAATTACATATCTTTGGCGTCAACCAAAAATGCTGATTCGCTCTTTCTTGGCAGCATTTGTGCTGGTTCCCATTGCAGCCATAATAGTTGTGGCAGTGCTTAAGCCTCCTGCTGCCGTTAGCCTTGGCATTATTTTGATGGGATGTGCGCCAGGAGCAACTTTAGTGTATCGTAAGATTTCCAAAATGGGTTGGGATGCTACCTTTGCAGCAAGCTTCCAGGAAACGGTTTCCATAGTTGCAGTCGTATTGACTCCCTTGCTTGTGACGATTCTGAGCAGGATTTATCACCGTGATGCTTCTGTAGCACCTCAGGAAATCTTCAAGCAACTTTTAATGGTGCAGTTGATTCCACTGGTAATTGGTTTGGCAATTCGCAAAGGCATTCCCGAACTTGCAGATGATATTGCAAAACCCATAACTGAAATTGCTAACATTATGTTCTTGGTTTTGACAATTTTGATCCTGGTTAGAAGCTTGGGTGTTGTTCTGAGCTTGGGAATTGTTTCGATCAGCGCGATCGCACTTGTGGCAGCCGCCTCCTTATTGATCGGTTACATACTAGGCGATTCTACGCCAGAAACACAAACAGCGTTGGCAATTTCTAACGCCAGTCGTAATTCAAGTTTAGCTTTGTTGATTGCTGCATTTAACTTTAATGCAGAAGAAATTAAGCCAGCCATCATTTCTTATGTGCTTATTTCTGGAATTATTGCATTTGTTTACAATCAGCAAATGAAACGGCGTATTGCCCAAGCTAAAATATCGCAAGCGAATTAGTATTAGGGAAATCTTATTTTCTTGATTGTCTCAAAGTTGGCACCCAGAGCGACCAGCGATGACATATCTGGGCTTCCTAAGAGTGATTCTTCTTTCGACGCTTTTCCCTCACCCACTTTTGCTCAAACAATAGATTGTATTGCCCGTTTCCAGAGTCTCGTCACTAACTCACTGGGGATTCTAATCAAACTATGGAGACGCGGGAACAACCTTGAGACTTGGAGCAGAATAGATAGAGAGAAACACCACGTCTTCTAATCCCTCATTGACTGCTCCGTGAACCTGCGATGGTTCAGCAACATCAATTTGTCCTGCGGAAATAATTTTCTTTTGTCCGTTGCCGAGATAGTAGGTTAATTCTCCCCTTACCACAATCCAGGTATCTTGTCCATCGGGGTGAGTATGTGCAGGCACTTCTTGACCGGGACGTACACCCCAGACAGCAATGCTAGAATATGGGGTGACCGCTATTTCTGTGACGGCAGCTTTCTTTGGCGAAAACCGTACCAATTGTTCAATATCAAATATGCGCTGGTTAGGGGTGGTAATGGTATCAGCCATCGTCATTTCCATAAGAGTTACGGTTACCAACTTAGTATATTAATTATTCAGAATATTGGTGAAGAAAACATATAAACGCTGCATCAGAAGCACTGAAAATCTAATCTCGGTACTTTACCTGAAAATTAGACCACATTACGAAACCCTCGACTTGACAGTCCAACTGTTCTAGCCACTCTACCAGTTCGTGGTTGCTATTATGTAACATGGTGTATTCTTGCTCGTCTTTGACTAAAGTTAGTCCGGTTTGGGGATTTTCAATGTGCGTGTTGATGTTGCGATTGAAACGTTGATCTAAAGTTTGTGATAATTGTAAGGCTTTGGCTTTTGCCACTTTGAAACTGAGTAGAGTTAAATCTTTTTCCTTAACTGTCTGCTGCAATTGCTCAATATTGCTATACTTTTGCCGTCCGAGTGTACCTTGAGTTGGGATCAAAAGTGCTGCCAAGCCATCGGTGAATCCTTGGTTATTGAGAGCAAAATAATTCCAATCACCGTAGGCATACACAATTAGTTCGCCGTTATTATCAGGTAAAACTAGTTCTGGATGCAAGCCAAGATCGAGGACATGAACTGTAAGCGCCGCAGTCGGGCGAGCAGGAGGTATGATACTTGCGGGAGTGAAAATCCAAATTAGAAAGACACAAGTAACTGCTATCAAAGTAAATGTGATAATGCGGCGGATATGCATAGTTAGCGCCAAAGCTATTAAGCATCATTCGTTTATCTGCACCCTTGCGAGCGACAGCTACGTTTAGCTGAACCATATTAAACTATAGGCGCTCAAAATAATTTGCTCTTATTCCTTATGGCATAAAGCTATTAGTTACAAGCAAAACTCTTGACAGAGATATCATAATCTTACTTTTGCTACACCTAATAGTAACAGTTTTATTAATTAGTCAATGTTGAAGAAAACACTCTCTATTAAGAGTGTGATTTCTGGCATTGTGAATATGCCAACGCCACAAAAACCATTAAATAAGCTGGTAATGCTAGAACTAAATACTTCAAATGGTGACCGATATGGATTTTGAGAAAAGACTCATACCAGATCTAGCATCTGAGACAAATTTTAATCAAGCTATTCAAAGTGAGATCAAAGCAGATGAGATCAGAATCGATGGAGCCAATATGCCTGAAACAGGTGTTTTCGCTAGTGGGGCTGTTATTGGCTTTATCCTGATGTGGACAGGATTTTTGACGATTTTATCCAAAATGAAGACATTAAGAGACGAATTAGGAGAAGATAATAAGTTTTTCTTTTCATTAAATCCATCACATCAGCACCCCTGTAGAAGCTGTCAATATTTTTCACATAATTATCACCTTCAATGTGCAGTACAACCTTCTCTTGTTTTGACTGAAGAAGCTAGAAATTGCACTGACTTTCATCCCAAGCCCAAGCATAATAAGTTTTTTAACAAGCATCATTGAGGGTATGTATAACAGGGGACAGGGGACAGGTGACAAGGTTAAAAGTCTTTTGGTATCTAAGTTTTATCATCTGTTGATGTCCTAACAACTTTGGCTGTTGCTATAACTAATACAATGTTGGATTTTGGATTGGGTAGAGACGCGATTAATCGCGTCTGGTACAATTCCTGCCCTAGTCTCTAGCCCCTATTTTCATCTCATTAGTCGAGAGGGTCAAAACGGTTCACTAAAATTGATAGTAAAATCATCGGTAATCCAATCAGTAAGCAAATTAACCATTGATTTAAATTCAGTGGGGCAGTGTAAAATAATTTGTTCATGATGTTCCACTGACTGAATATTATCTGCAAAATTATCGTACAAGCAATGCCAATTCCAATTGCCGAAGCATCGGTAACTGTCTGTCTAATCCCACGAAGTCTATTGAATATTGCAATTCCTAATTGACTAATACTTAAAAGATAAAAAATTCTTCCTGCTACTAAAGCTTGAATTGCCATTGTACGGGCTAAAGCTATATTTCCTGTGGTTTGTTCAATCCATTCAAAGACACCAAAGATTAAGATCCAGTTAAAAACAGAAATTGCGATGATGCGCTTGAGTAAACTTTTGGAGAGCAAGGGTTCGCGAGGGCTGCGCGGTGGTTGTTGCATCACTCGTTCAGACTTCGGCTCAAACGCTAAAGGCACAGTCATGGTAATGGAATTAACCATATTGAGCCATAGAACTTGTAAAGATAGAATTGGCAATGCTCTAGCAAGCAGTACACTAATCAAAATCGTCATCGACTCACCGCCGTTAACAGGTAAGATAAAGGCGATCGCTTTGAGTAAATTTCGATAAACAGTCCGTCCCTCCTCCACCGCAGCTTCAATAGAAGCAAAGTTATCATCAGTTAAAATCATGTCTGAGGCTTCTTTTGCTACCTCAGTACCAGCACCTCCCATCGCAATACCGATATCTGCTTGTCTGAGAGCTGGTGCATCGTTGACACCATCCCCCGTCATCGCCACAACTTCTCCTTTCGACTGAAGCGCTTCAACAATACGAAGTTTCTGTTCTGGCGCAACACGGGCAAACACTACCCCATCTTCGATCGCCGTGGCAAGTTCAGAATTACCCATTTGGGCAAGTTCACTTCCAGTAAAAGCAAGAACTTGACCATTTTTATTAAAGCCCATCCGTTCAGCTATTGCCCGTGCGGTGACAGCATGATCGCCTGTAATCATTTTGACTTGAATGCCGGCTTCTTGGCAGGCTTGTACTGCCTTAATTGCTTCTGTTCGGGGTGGATCGATCATCCCCTGCAATCCTAAGAAAATCAAATCTGTTTCGATATCTGCATGATCGAGCGAATCTTGAGAAATTGGTACAGTTTTTTGAGCAAAAGCTAATACCCTCAATCCTTGATGAGCCATCGCATCAACTTCTTGATGTGTGGTTTCTGGATCTATGGGGGCGAGATTTCCCTGAGCAGCCAACATCTTGTGACTACGTTTGAGAATAGCTTCTACTGATCCCTTAACATAGATAATTCTTTGTCCTCTGTGATTTGCTGATGGCGAAGCTTCGTGTAAAGTTGCCATATACTGAAATTCAGACTCAAAGGGGATGACATCCCGTCTGGGCATTTCTTGTTCTAAGTTGTTGTAGGTAAGCCCAACTTTATTAGCTATGGCTATCAATGCTCCCTCTGTAGGATCGCCAATTACCTGCCATTGCCCATCTTTATTTTCTAGGTGCGAGTCATTGCATAGCAACCCGGCTTTGAGACATTCTGCCAAACCAGGAGTGTGATCCCAATTGACTGGCTGTTCATTTAGTAGAATTTCCCCTTGGGGAGCATAGCCTGCACCAGTAACTGTGTATTTTTCACCTCCGGTATAGATGGCTTGCACAGTCATCTGGTTTTCAGTTAAGGTACCAGTTTTATCAGAACAGATAACTGTAGCACCGCCGAGAGTTTCAACTGCTGGCAGTTTGCGCACGATCGCGTGACGCCGTGCCATACGGGAAACACCGATTGCTAGTGTCACTGTTACTACTGCCGGAAGTCCTTCTGGAATCGCACTGACAGCGAAGGCGACAGCAGCTTCAAACATTTCTGCCCAGGAATTACCATATCCCAAACCAACAGCAAATGTCAGCGCAGCTATCCCCAGAATGATATACAGTAAAGTACGGCTAAATTTATCAAATTTACGAGTAAGCGGGGTTTTCAGGCTGGTTCCTTGTTCAATCAACTGAGAAATACGCCCAGTTTCTGTAGTTTCTCCAATCGCAACTACAATTCCGCTACCAGTCCCAAAGGTAACAAAGCTCCCAGCATAAGCCATGTTTGTTCGCTCTGCTAAAGGTGCGTCTGCATCAAGGGTTTGCGTGTTTTTTTCTACAGCAACTGACTCACCTGTCAGCCCTGATTCATTAACTTGTAAATTCCGTGCTTGCACAAGACGCAAATCGGCTGGCACTTTATCTCCAGAAGCAAGCAGCACGATATCCCCCGGTACTAGCTCTTGAGATGGAACTTGTACCTTTTTGCCATTGCGAATAATAGTTGCATTAGTTTGAACCGAGGAAGCTAAGGCAGCGATCGCGCTTTCAGCCTTTGATTCTTGAATAAAACCAATAATAGCGTTAATCAGGGTGACACCCCAAATCACCCCAGCATTTACCCATTGCCCCAGCAACGCCTTAATTGCACCCGCAACCAGCAAAATGTACAGCAAAGGTTGGTGAAATTGCAACAAAAATCTTACCAATGGACTTTTTCCGGGTTTGCTCTTAAGTTCGTTAGAGCCGAAGCGCTCCCGTCGTTTTGTGACTTCATCAGCATTCAAACCTGCTTCTATATTTGTACCTAGATGTTGAGCTACTCTGGGTACAGGAAGGTTGTGCCATTGATGTGACTGCATTATTTCTTTCGCTGTTGCTGTCATTTTGTTCGCCTCAAAATTTCCCATAGGCAGGACGAATCAAGACTGTTAGCTATTTATTTTTAGCTAATCATTCAAAATTATTGGAAATAAATGTGATGCAAAAGTGACAGTATTTATTGCAGGCGATCGCGCTTTTGTTTTTTAGCTAATCTCCTGCCACACTATTGTAAAATAGGCGTCTTGCCTGTTCCATTTTTTAGCAAATGAATCGTTTTTGCGATTCAAGTAGAATATTTTTGTCTGTAGTTTTATTAGTTATATTATGTTTGAGAGAGTTTTAATTAGCACAGATTTTTCTGATGGTTTACATCGCCTAGCACATTTTGTTTCTAGTCTGGCGCTGGCAGGAATAAAGCAAATTGTTTTCCTGCACGTTGTCCCCTTATGGGAAAAAGGGATTATTCCACAAGTTGATAGTGAGAAAGTAGAACAAGCTCAAACCCAGTTGACAGAAGCTGTTGGCAAAAGTCCTACTGATATAGAAGTTAAAATAGAAGTTCAATCGGGAAAGCCTGTTGAAACAATTCTTAAAGTTGCCAAAACCTATCAGTCTCAGTTGATTGTACTGGGTTCTCAAAGTCGCAGCTTACTCACAGAAAAACTAGTGGGTAGTACAATGGCTGAATTATCTCGCCAATCCAAGATTCCTTTGTTAGTACTGCGTCCTCAGTTAATCTCTGCTTATACTTCCGAAGAATTAACACTTCGTTGCCAGCACCTATTCCGCTCTTTACTGCTTCCCTACAATGATACTCAAGCTGCGAATCACCTGGTGCAACAGGTAAAGCACTTGGCTCAAAATCAGTCTGGTAGATTTCTCCAACAGTGCAAGCTTTGCTGGGTATTAGAAAATACTGGTCGTCGAGAAGTACCAAGGAAAATTCTACCACAGCAGGCTAGCGAAACTTTGTCTCAGATTAAAGCTGATTTGGAAGGAGTAAATTTACAAGTGGAGACAGAAGTTCGAGAAGGACACTCTGTTAGCGAGATTTTAAAGGCAGCTGCTATGGCCGATATTAGCGCGATCGCTGTGTCTTCAGGAACGATAGGTAAACTTCAGGAATGGTTGATTTCCAGTTTTGCGGCTGAAGTATTGCGTCATAGTTGGTATCCTGTACTGTTTATTCCTTAACAACTCCAAAGCCTCGTCATTAGTTTAATACCTCGGTGCATGAGGTTGTCCAAAATTAGACAACGTGATTCCACCCAAGGCAAGTCCCCCTAAACCCACTACAGCAAATAATCCAATCATAAATATATCAAGTGCTTGACCAAATAGGGGGGAAAGCAATTCACCAAGAAGTACTGAAGTACCGAGGGTACCCATATGTATCAAAATCACTGGAACTAGCAGATCACCCAAGCTCGATTCGCTCCCCTTTTTGTTGCAACCAGACAAACAAGCAGCCCTAGCGATGCAACCAACGAAATAATGTCTTGACTGATTACTCCAGGCAGAAGCCTTTGAGGTACAAATCGTAAGTAGATATTAGGTTGGATGATGCCTACAAATGCAACGACGCCAGTAATTAGAGCAGTTAAACAGGAAAGAATGAATAGTAAAGTTTGACGATTCTGAGGAATCATGATTGCTGCCATTTACCAGAACAAGATGCTTTTAATTTCAAGTACTTTGAGAGATAGCTTCAGCAAGCTATCAATTTTCTTCTGTAATAATAATTTGCCTGGAAGTTATATATTTTTTTAGATAATTACCTAACTTCGATAAAAGTCAATGCAGTAGTGCAATACTTGTGCTTGCTCTAACTTACAATTGTTGTTAACTAAACTATTTTTAATAGTTAGCATGGAAATTGACAAACTCTGGAGTCCAGAGCCAATTATTTATATTCAAAAATTTTTTGGTGATAGTTGGGATTTGTTTTTTCAAATTGTTACAGAGCTAGGAGCAGTTGCAGGTGTAGCAGTAGTTTTTGCTTTGGTATTTTGGATTTCTGGACGACGGTTGGCTTGGTGCTTAGTCGGTGCTGTCGTCTTAGTAACAGCAATTAATATGATTATTTGGTCGATTTTTGATGTACCGCGTCCAAATCATCCAGAGATTAATGTTTATAGAGAGTTGGATACATCTTCATTTCCTAGTGGACATACTGGCACTGCAACGATTTTTTGGACAACATTAACTACATTGAGTCGTATTCCACTAGCAGTCACAGTGTGTGTCATTTTCTTAGTGATGATGTCTCGCTTATATCTTGGTGTCCACTATGTTGGAGATGTAATTGGTGGTTTGATAATTGGATTGATTCTATTCAAAATCTATCTCAAATTGTGGCCTATAGTTTTGCAGTGGTTTCGTGGGCGGACATTTAAATTATTTTCGGTTCTCAGTCTTTCAACACCCATTGCTGTGTTTCCCTTTGCTGACTCTTTCCCTGAAGGATGGGAAGTTTTTGGTGCTGCTGTTGGAGCAGGAATTGCTGTACCACTTGAATTGTGGTATGTTCGCTACTCTCCAGCTAAAGTATCTGTGCGAAAAATTTTGTTGAAAGTCGTAATTGGTTTAGGAGTACTGGGGACGATTGTCTTTGCTTCTAGCTTCATAAATGACAATGAATCAGTACGTGATGTTATTAATTTTGGTTTGGGGACATTTTGGATTTTGTTTTTAGCACCAGCATTGTTTGCACGTATGAGACTATAGTTGATAAAATACAGGTTCTAGATGTTACTAGAAAACGAATTTTACTTTGTATCAGTCTAAAGTCATTAAACACACTGCAAGCGATCGCACTTAGAGATGATTTATAAAGTAAACCTTAAATTGTAGCCAGTAGGATGCGTTAAAGCAGCACGTAACGCGCCGCACAGATAGTGCGTTACTTACTATATTTACTTGACAATGACCTCTTGTAAACTAAGCTTTCGTTACCAATATCAACTTATTCATAGAGAACATTAAAGTATTTGCAACAAACGTTTTAACGTTTCTCCTTATTAAAAAGAGGGGGTAGGGGGTAAGGTTTTTCATGCTTGACGGTGAAACTTGTTTGATGGAGACTGCCTCTACTTACCGACGTGTATAACGATGCTTCACCCCTACAGGAAAATACTCTGGCTCGCCCGTTGGGGCTAATGAAACTTGTGGCATTTGATATTCAGAAGGAACGTAGTTAGCAAATTCGCTATTGAGGCGTAAGAGTTGGCTCAAAATCGAGGATACTAAAACTTGTCTTTTTTCTTCGCTACCTTCCTCACCTGGTGCTAATTCTACAACTATAGATAAAAATTTGTTTTTGTCTCCATCCTCTTTTACCTGCATGACAAACTTACCTGTTACCCAATCTCTAATTTCCGGCTGTTCTAATCCCACGCTAATATTTTCTGGATAAATGTTGGCACCAAAGTAAGAGACTGTAAAGTTAGAACGTCCAAAAACATACACAAAAGGTAACTGACGAACACCTCTGCCACGATGAGTTTGTAATTCTGTTACTGGATCGAAATCATGCTTCGCTAAAAATTGCACCATGGCATCGTAAGGAATTATCCCGCCGCTATCTAAAATGTTATAGCGCACTAGAGGAATACCGTTATCTCCAGAAAATAGCAATGCGCCTTCTTTGACTTCAAAAAAGCGACTCATCGGATCGTACTGTACGAGAGTTGGTAAACGAGATTCCCCAAATAAAGTACGTGCTGCATCTGGATGTGCTGCTAAAAAACGACGAATGCAAATACTTAGGGGAGTTTCATTTCCCAATACACCAGCATCTGCTGTGCCGTAGAGTGATGCACAATCAAAGCAGGGGTGTTGAAAACCAACTCTTTCACCCACAAGAGTTCGCCATTCTTCGCTAAAGACTTCTCCTGCCATCACTAATTTTATTTGATACCGTTGCCATTCCATACCACGAGCTATGCCTGTGTCAATTACATCTTTGAGGAATGGTGGGTATCCCAACAGAACAACTTGATCAAAAGCTGTACCGAGTTCCTGTACCACACGTAAAATTTCTTCTTTATTATTACCTGGGGTGATGACGGTAATGGGATAACCCTTGCTGGCAAGATAGCGGCAGCAATTTGTAGTAAAGATTCCCCCTACCCAAGTTCCTAAGGTGAAACAAATTACAGCCAGAGTCCGTCTACTATCAGCAGCAAAACTGTCGTAAAATATCTGCTCAAAGCGTGTGGCAATTTGCAGTTCATCTGTAAAAAAACGGGGCCAAAATGTCGGTTTACCCGTTGAGCCAGAGGAAACCGCAATCATGTCACACTTTTCTAATTGTCCGTAGCGACACAGGTTCGCAAGCGGATGACGCAGTAAATAATTTTCTTTAGTAATTAGCGGCAGTGTTTGAAAATCCTCAATCGTTTGGATCAAGTCAGGATTAATCGCATGCTCTGCCACGAAATTTTTGTATGCAGGTACACTAGTAACTACATCATGAAATAAAGACAAAACTGCCGATTCGGCTTTGGTGTGAAGATGCTGTTGTAGTAGCGTATCTAAGGGGGTGTTTAAAAAAGCTGTATATGCGCTTACTGCTCGCTGTCTTTGTGATTCAGTATTCATAACACTATGTAATTGTAAAAATAGATTACTGAGGGTTGGTGATTGGGGATCGGGGATTATTTAGTGGTTAGTGGTTAGTAGTTAGTAGGGGCGGGTTTTGCTGATGATCTTTCGGCTGGAACCGACAATTTATCTTGTAAACCCGCCCATACAGTGGTTAGGTTTATTAATCCCCTTGTCTCCCCCTCTCCTTGTCCTCCTGTCCTCTTCAAGCGTCCCTAGTCCCTAATATTTAGTTTCCCCTACTTCCCTTACCAAATAACCAAGTGAATTTCTGTAATTACATCTTCCTTTGTTGTAGCTAATTATAAAAATCCTTTATCATTCCTTCAGCACCATGCAGGTCTACTGTAGTAAAAGACACACCAATCCTGGAAGTCACCGCTTTTGCACCCAGTGTGGTGAACCTTTGCCCATTCATCAAGATGAGATGATTGCTAATCGTTATCGGATTATTAAGCTATTAGGGCAAGGAGGCTTTGGACGGACTTATTTAGCGGAGGATACTAAGCAGTCTCATCAAAAGTGTGTGCTGAAGGAATTTGCTCCTCAAGTCGAAGAACAGCAGGATTTAAAAAAGGCGAAAGAGCTGTTTGAGCGAGAAGCAAGTGTACTGAAAAAACTCAAGCATCCACAGATTCCTCGCTTTCATGCTTCTCTACAAGCACAAATTGGCAGTAAGGATTTTTTCTTTTTGGTGCAAGACTATGTGGAGGGTGATAACTACCTTGAGTTAATAGAACAACGTCTTGCTCAAGGAAAAAGTTTTAGCGAACAAGAAGCGATCGCACTCCTACAAAAACTTTTACCTGTTTTGTCTTATATCCACTCTCAAAATGTAGTTCACCGCGATATCTCTCCTGATAATTTAATTTTGCGATATTCTGATCATTTGCCAGTGTTGATTGATTTTGGTGGTGTGAAACAATTACCTGCTTCTGCGGGTTTTTGGTTTACTCAATTGGGTGGAATCCGCACTCTCTTAGGAAAAAAAGGTTACGCACCAGAGGAGCAATTACGACAGGGTAAAGCTTTTCCCAATAGCGATTTGTACTCTTTGGCAGTCACAACGCTTGTTTTGCTGACGGGTAAGGAACCACAACAACTCTACGACTCTTATCAGGGAACTTGGCGTTGGGGCAAAGAAATCAAAACTAGCCCTAATCTAGAAGCCGTTTTAAAAAAGATGCTCGCTTATAAACCAAGCGATCGCTATCAAACAGCAGATCAAGTTCTAAAAGATTTACAGTATCAAGTTCCTGTTAAAACTCTCAATCCTCAAATCAGCAAAATTCAGACGATGGTAGTTGCACCTGGGCGAAAGCATGTCCGAGCAATTACCAGTAGATTCCATAACCAAACAAAAGCGATCGCTCAAAAGGTTCCTTTACCCGCCTGGATGCGTCCTTTTGCAATCAGTTTGGTAGCAACAAGTGTAGCTGCCCTGACTTTTGTCGGCTCTTGGGCGTTAGTTAATGCTGTGATTAGGGGCGTTTCATCCATCAGTATTCCCAGCATCTCATTACCAAAATTACCAGAACTACCAAAACTACCAGGTGATTCCAATTCCCCCACTCAGCCATCAAATTCTCAAGAAGGAAACCGCATCAGTCAAATTTTCAGTCGCCGTCAACAACTCCAAATTCCAGAAGGGTTTTTTATTCAAACGGTAGATAATACTTTTTATACTAAACATCCCGAACTAGGTGGGCGCTCTCTCAGTTCTAATTCTGATGATGAAGCTTTACGCAAAGAATGGTTCAGTACTGCTGAAGAATTATTGAACAAAATAGAACAAGCTAACCTCAGTACGGCAGTACGTCGAAAATTAGGCAGCTATAGCAACAGAGATTACGAAATTTGGAGAAGACGAGCGCAAACCGGAGAATTTGGGAACTATACAATTGAACAACTCAATACACAAACAAATCGAAAATTTGACCGATTATTTCCGGGACAACGGCGTGGCAACCAGAAACCAGATTCCAAGACTTTTGGTCAAATTTGGTATGCGATCGCAGCAGATCAAGTTAGTAAACTAGAATCTGCTAATTAGAGAATGGTTAATGGTTAATGGCTAATGGTTAATAGCAATTAGCAATTAGCCATTAACAATAATTTATTGACTATATACTAATTCACTATGAATTCTGTTTATTGCTCCCAAGGACACGAAAATCCGTCTGGTAGTCGCTTTTGTCTTCATTGCGGCGAGAGGTTAGATACGGCTGTAAGTCATGGGATTCAACCGGGACGAATTTTAGGCGATCGCTATTTGATTGTACGTCAACTCGGTCAAGGGGGATTTGGACGCACCTATTTAGCCGAAGATGTCAATCGCTTCCGAGAGTTGTGTGTTTTAAAAGAATTTTCTCCCCAAGTTCAAACTGCCTACGTCTTACAAAAAGCCGAAGAATTATTTGAGCGAGAAGCAACTGTTCTCTACAAACTACAACATCCCCAAATTCCCCGCTTTCGTGAATTATTCCGCAGTAGTTTAGATAGTAAAGAATACTTATTTTTGGTACAGGATTACGTAGAAGGGCAAACTTATCGTTATTTATTAGATGCTCGTCTCAAACAGGGTTTGCGGTTTACAGAAGCAGAGGTACGCCAACTTTTACAGCAAATCTTACCTGTATTAGAATACATCCATTCTTTAGGAGTAATTCACCGCGATATTTCTCCAGATAACTTGATGCTTCGTAAACCCCCCCAAATCGCTGAGGGGGATATGCCAGTGCTAATTGATTTTGGTGGTGTCAAACAAGTAGCGGCAACTGTTGCTTCCCAGTATTACCAACCTGGTGTAAATGCGACAACGCCACCACCAACCTTACTAGGTAAGTTGGGCTACGCTCCCCCAGAACAGATGCAAAGAGGATTGGTAGAGCCTCACAGCGATTTGTATGCTTTGGGGGCAACAGTATTAGTCTTGCTCACAGGCAAACAACCATCAGAACTAATTGACAATAAAACCTTAACTTGGCAGTGGCGACGAGAAATTAGTCTGAGTCCTGCTTTTGGGGCAGTGTTAGATAAAATGCTCTCTCCATCTCCAATGGAACGTTACCAAAGCGCCCGTCAAGTTTTGCAAGCACTCACCCCACCTCCTATTGCTCCAACTCTCCCACTCTCCCCACGTCAGTCGCCTGCGGAGGGAAACCCGCCCACGCAGATGGCTCCTCTCCCACTTTCCCAACGCCAGTCTGCCCAAGTCGGGAAACCCTTACTTTCAGAAGCCACTACTCTGCGAGAAGCCGGACTACGTCCGTCTACGTGTCTACGCCAGTCACCTGAAAAGGGAAACCCTCCCGCAGTGCTGGCTCACCACCGCACTGGCTCCTCTCCCTCTCTTCCTCCCTCCTCCAAATCGTGGTGGACACCAGGAAAAATCATCCTTGTGCTGTTATTCTTTGCTTGTGCTTCTGGCGTTAGCTATTGGGGAGTAAGTAATTTGATATCATCCAATCCCGATGATGGTAACGGTACTACACCGCAACCAACGCCCACTTTTAGCCCAGCCAAGCAACCCATCGATCCCCTAGTGAAATATTCACCCCAAGAGCGATCGCGCAAACAAAAATTACAAGAGCGCCGTCAACGCTTGGGTGTTGATGAAAACTTTTATGTCAGCTTGGTAAATCAAATCTTTTGGGAGCAAAATCCCAGTTTACAAAAACGCAGCCTCAAAGATGATCCCGCCGATGCTCAATTGCGAAAACAATGGGACAATACAGCAGCCCAAGTTCTACAAACGTTAACTCTACTCAGTTCCGAAGCACGGCAAAGATTAGGCACTTATAGTGGAGCCGATCGCGATCGCTGGAAAGTGGACGTCAACAAACTCAACGTGTCCAGCCGTGCCTTATATGATTTAGGAGATGCGGCTTTCTTTGAGCATTTTCCAGCAAAAGAAGGCAAGGATTTTATTGAGCAACCCATCGGACAAGTTTGGCACGCTTTTGTTGCAGACAAACTCAATGCCATTCTTGCTAAAAGTGCATTTCAAAAAATTGTCTTTAATTCTGGTACTAATACTAAAACAGTCAGTGGCACTCTTAAAGGCGCGGCTGGCAAAGTTTTTATCGCCGAACTTAGCCAAAATCAGTTGATGGAAGTGAAGCTAGCAGCCAATTCTAAAATTTTATGGTCAATTTATTCTCCTAGCGGTCAATACCAGCTGCTAGAAGATTCTCAAAAACGCTCTTTATCAGAGAAACTGCCAGAAAGCGGATTTTATGAATTTGTTTTAGTGTCACGAGCATCGGTGCCACTAGAATACAAACTGAGCCTGAAAGTGGTAAATCCTACCCCAACTCCATCGCCGACGGTAACTTCACAGCCAACATCTACACCCACACCTGAACCTACACCCACATCTAGTCAGACAAACACACCAACACCCGAACCAACTTCTACACCACAAAATAGCCCATAGAGTGCCGACAAGAAGAATTCTAAAGATAACCAGCAAACTTGGTGAAAGAATTAAAACCAATTCTTTATAAATCACACTCATTAAAATTGCTTTATTTGTGTGATAATTGTAGTTCTGTGCATAAATGCATAAAAATTCCAAAGTCTCGTGGCGCACTTCAAATTTAAAGAAGTAGCCCATTTTTTCTGGGGGTTGATTTTTATCTAGTTGATGTAAAGGTGAAAGAATTGGAAAAGCAATCTTACCCTCCCGAAGAGTTATCTTCGGTTCCGGTTGGCAGACACTGCATTCTAGAACTGTATAACTGTCCAACAAGTTTACTCAATGATATTGGGTTCATCAGAGAGGCTTTACAAACAGCCGCTAAAATCGCAAAGTCTACTCTACTCAAAGAGATATCGTACCAATTTGAACCCTATGGAGTAACCGCACTGGCACTGTTAGCTGAGTCTCATATCTCGATTCATACTTGGCCAGAAACAGGCTACATAGCAGTGGATATATTTACCTGCGGGCAACATACAAAACCGGAGAAAGCTTGCGAATACCTTGTAAAAGCTTTTCAAGCTAGCAAGCATGTACTCATGACGCTTCCTAGAGGTAAATTTTCACCAACTATTCAACCAACTATCAAACAGTTGGAAGAAGCTTTACTGGTGAATACATGATTTTGTTGGCTCCTGAATGGGGTTAAAACTACCTACAGATTGCCAGCCTAGATTTAGGAATGGACTATAAAAACTGCTGCCTTGACTGCAAGCAGATCGAGGCAGATTTTTATTTGTGGACTTTCTTTTGCAACTCTAGGATGGGGATAATAATAACTGGGTCTGACATTAAAAAAATCACCGACAAAACATAACATTTGGCAATTTTTGAGTGAAGTAGAGAGAGTAAATTTATGCCAGGTAGCGATGTAGGTGCAGATTTCTGGATGAACGAGTATATCACTCCTTGGGATATTTATGCTCATGGAGTGACAGAGGTACTCGCTTATAAGAAAACCGCATATCAGGAAATGTACATTGTGGAAACTGGAACCTACGGCAAAGCACTGGTTCTGGATGGTAAATGGCAATCTTGTACTGGTGATGAGTTTTTGTACCATGAACCATTAGTTCACCCTGGTATGATTTTTCATGGCGCACCGCGAAAGGTACTGATTCTTGGTGGTGGTGAAGGAGCCACAGCTAGGGAAGTATTGCGATGGCAGACAGTGGAAAAAGTTGTAATGATTGATATTGATGGCGAAGTGGTGGAAGCCTGCAAGCAACACCTAAGCGAAATGCATCAAAATGCCTTTGACGATCCACGTCTGGATCTAGTAATAGCAGATGCACTCAACTTTCTGGATACCACTGATGAAACATGGGATGTAATTATCTCTGACCTTTCCGATCCCATTGAGTCAGGGCCATCATTTCAACTGTTTACTAAAGAATACTTCGAGAAAGCGCGTCGAGTGTTAGCACCACAAGGTTTTTTTGTAGTTCAAGCAGGCCCAGTCTCACCAGGAGAATTAATTCTTCATGCCCGGTTAGCGAATACTTTGAACACGGTCTTCCCTAATGTACAATCTTACAGCAGCCCTACCTGTACCTATGGCAGAGCTTGGGGTTTTGTCCTGGCTTCAGAGCAGGAAATTAGCACTCGACCCGATCCAGAAAAAATAGATCGGCTTTTAGAGGAAAATACAAGCGGTGGATGCCGGATGTTAGACGGAGTAGCACTTCTGGGTATGCTGAATCTGCCTCTACATCTGCGAAAAGCGATCGCCCAAGAAACTCAAGTTTATACCCTTGCTGAACCACCAAAATTTTTTGGACAAGGCTCGGTCAAATAATTTATTTCTAATTCACAAAGGTAGTTTAGTGGTTAGTAGTTTGTAGAAAAACAACTAACCACTCTCAATCTCAATCTTGTCACCTAGTAAGCTCAGAGTTGTTTATCAACTAAGCTTAATCCTGACTATGATTGTCATTCCAAACTTCCCTGCCAAGATTTGTAAGATTAGAAGGATCGGTACAGCTGTCAATAGCTGCCCCTGTCGATCCATTTGGCGCTGTTGTTAGATGGTTTGTAAGTGTGTTGTTTGCACCTCCATGATACCAGTGCCAAACCACGCGTCCTACTTTTCGAGGTTTTACAACGTTGTACATGGAATACATTGCAGGGGTAACGTCCATATTTCCGTTTTTAACGCCGAACTCACCTACTAAAAGCGGTATGTTGAGAGCTAAGACACGATCCACATAGTCTGCAAACCTAGCATCCCCAAAAGTCCACTGGTCATAGACATGGATACTAAAGACTATGTTTTTGTAACTCTTACCACCAAAATTGAGGATACTTGCATAGTCACTGAGAATCGCACTATTTCCTGTCGGCACGGAAGATGAATTCCAATTACCAGCGTCTTGCCCCCAAGCTGTTCCCTCAACAATAATCAGGTTATCCGCTTGCGCATCATCGCGAATTGCTTTGATTACTGCCTGGTGTACAGCGAGCCATTTGTTGCGAGCTGTCGCATCATATTTATGCGTTCCTGGCTCGTTCATCACATCGAACCACACATAAGGATTATTTCTGTATTTCTTCGCGAGAGTTCTATACCAATCTACCAGTTTTGTCAGATCGCTTCCTTCGTAGAAGCCTCCAGTTCTGTCGTGTGCCTCAAACATGACTACAATCTTGCGGCTTGTAAATGTCCGCACAATCTTGTCAATATCATTATTGCTTGTATACTGACGTACTCCCGCCGAGAACAGCCAGCTGTTAACTCTCACTAAGTTGAAATTCCAACAGGAATTTCCTATCTTATCAACATCTCGTGACATGTCGTGTGGCCATACGGCATTAGGGCCGTTTATATTTACTCCTTTTGCAACAAATTCGTTGTTTGAGGGATCTAAAATCTTGTTTCCTACAACTTTGAAGCGTCCTTGTGCAAGAGCCTCACCATTCCCAATCATTGTCAGGGATAAAAGTGATGCAATCTGTACTACTTGAAAGCAAAACAAAGCAGCTTTGGACTGAAATCTGGAAATATTCACGACAGTTATCCTCCATATAAGGCACCCAGCCGTGAGATTTCTCCCTAAAATATTTGCGGTTAATGAACAGCTCTAACGTGCTTTTTTCGTTCCGCTTTCGAGTCAATACAAAGTTGCGTTGATAGTAGTTCTTAATTAACTTCAACTAGATATTTATAGGAATACAAAGTTTTGCACTACAGTAAATCTCTTGCAAAAGTAACTTTTACAAGTGATGAGAAAAAATTAAAGGTCAACCCTTTGCTTCACTCTTGAACTGACTTGTGCAAAAATCTACCTGATGAAAAAATTCCCATAGTCGTGAAGGCTATACGCAAAAGGAGGCACGGTATATTCTTCGTGTGCTGTCCTAATTACTACCTTTAATTGCAACTTGATATTGAGTTGGGAGAAACTGTAGAGCCAGATGCCTTCTTTACTGTTTCTTTAAAAAAAAGGCATATACTTCCCCCGCCCCTATGTGCTACGATATTGCCTAATAGGGGTTGAGTCGTGAGACTTTTAGTTGTCAACAATTTGGTTTTTCCGACCGCCAAGTCTTTTCAAAACCAATGCTGATATACAAGCGGCTCACCTAACATTTTGACTATCTGCAATATCAGACTTCAATAGTCACCACCTCCTCAATGCTTGCGTACTACGTGTGTTCTTCTGGGTTTGCTGTGGCTAAGTTAACATCTTTCTTAAGTTTTTTCAAAGGATGTGCAACTCAGTATTAAGTAGATAAAGTTTTGGTAATGATGCCTTTTTTACTTTACTGTTTCTTTAAGAAAAGGCATACATTTTCCTTGTCCCTATGTGATAACCTATTGTCCATAGGGTTTGAGTTGCAAACTATCAGCAATCAAAAGTTCCGTTTCTCTGACCGCCAAGTCCCTTGAAAATCGGTACCACTATATTCAGTGTTCAACTGACATTTTTGCTACACAAATATACTACTTTGATAGCGTTCACCTCCTTTGTTTATTACTGAATCAAATTTTACACGTAATTTGACTGTGGCTAGATTAACACTTTCTATCTGCTTTTTCAAAGGGAAAGTCTACTAATTTAGTTTGAGCCAAAGGATTAGGGTGTTCAGGAACCGGACTATAAATATTTCAAACCCTTACATGAAGCTGGCTCTACCTTTTTCAATTACTTTTTTCACATTCTTGCCAGGAGAATGAGTGTTAGAAAAAGTCTTTGATTTTTAGTCTTCTGTAAGATTGTGTTGCAAATATTTATGGTCATCTCATATAAATGCTGTCTACTAGAACTGCTGCACTTGCTTCCATGAATCGGAGTGGGTGGAAAAGCGTTGCACACAAATTCTCATTATTGGCTTCCTTAAAAGTCCACATTTCAAGTTTCAGCTTCGTATTCTTTTCTCTAAGCAATAAACTGATTAAATATATTAAAATATAAATATATTACTATATAGATATATATACAGAAAAATAAATCTTAGATTTTAATGTTCAAATTGATACTAGTTGGGTTGGATAAGAAGCCTCACCAAAATTATTTTGGAGCAGGAAGAAAGTAAATAGGAGTATGGTAGATATGTTATTTCGGCAGTTATTTGATGCAGAATCTAACACTTACACTTACTTGATTGCTGATACCAACACCAAAGAGGCTATAATTGTAGATCCTGTGCTAGAACAGGTGGAACGCGACCTCAAATTACTCCAAGAATTAGGAATCACTCTCCGTTGCTGTTTAGAAACTCACGTTCATGCAGACCATATTACAGGAAGTGATAAATTACGATCTGCTACCAATTGTTTAAGTATAGTACCAGATAATTCTCATGTAGTCTGTGCTAATGGCTACGTTAAGGATGGAGAAATATTACAGTTAGGAAAAATATCTATTAAAGCTATTGCTACCCCAGGTCATACCGATAGCCACTATGCCTATCTGGTCAATAATAACCGAGTACTTACTGGAGATGCATTGTTTATCAGAGGTTGTGGTCGTACAGATTTTCAAAGTGGCAATGCAGGAACTCTATATGACTCAGTGACACAGCGTTTATTTCCTTTGCCAGATGACACCCTGGTGTATCCAGGGCATGATTATCGTGGTCACACAGTATCCACAATTGGAGAAGAAAAGCATTGGAATCCTCGATTTTTGGGACGTAGCCGTGAAAATTTTATTGAATTAATGTCCACTTTAAACTTACCCAATCCGAAAAAGATGATGGAAGCAGTTCCTGCTAATGAACATTGCGGTAGTGTAATCTAAGTCACCTAAAACAATAAAAATCCGTATGAGTGAAACTACAGGTATGAACTGAAACAAGTAGACTAATACGGCACGCTTTGCGATCGCACAATAGTAGATTTTTAATTAGTGCTGTCTTTTACTAATATAGGCGGCAAATTTATTCATGATTTAATCGTGATTGCTTGGTGTTTTGCTGTGTTTTCCAAATCAGAACCTGCAAGGTGCTGATGCTATACTCGTCTTGCTCAAATCTGTTTCCTGCTTCTGTTGTTGCCTATTTATATCAACCTAAAAGTAAAACGAGTAATAAGCTTCTATTCTACTGTAAATTTCAATTCACCTTCTCAGGATAGAGGTCAAAAAATAGATATCGTTTTAAGTTTTGGATATAAAAACTAATTTAATAAGGATATTCATGGATCATTCCAGAGGGGAGAAGGACAACTCAAACGACTTCTTAGATGACTCAGAAGATGCAATGGATTTGCTTTCTAATCACAAATTAGAAAAGTACGTCTTGCGATTGTATATAGCTAACTATAATCAGAAGTCTTTAAGTGCTCTTGAAAATATTCAAAAACTTTGCGAAGAGCGTCTGCACGGGCGCTATGAACTAGAGGTAATTGATATTTATCAACAACCTGAACGTCTAGAAGAAGACCAAATTTTTGCAATTCCTACACTCATAAAGGAATTTCCGCCACCTTTCAAGAAGCTGATTGGCGACTTGACAGATACCGAAAAATTAATTATTGCTTTAGCTCTTTAAGATTTAATCAAGTCAAAATTGATATATTGAATTTTGTTTTCTTATCTATGGGAATTGCTATAAGTGATGTAAAGTCAAAATTTCAAAACTTCTTGACAAAGTAAAGCTTTGAAACACAAAAAATAACACCACTCCTGGCACTAGTCCTTGGCAATAGCAATATCATTAGACTTAATCACTGCATAAGCTTCTGTTCCCTCGTATAGCTCCAACTCCTCTACTGAAATTGTAGTAATAATCGAAGTTAATTCAACTTCGTGGATAACCTTAATGGTTACCTGACTGCTCACTTCTCCCTTCACAACTTTTGTTACTACACCTTTAAGAAGATTGCGAGAACTAACTTTGAGAGGCCTTTTTTGAGTATTATTTGTGATCTCAGGGGTATCAGTATCTTTGTAATCCTTGCACTTGGTTGGTATTGACTGCGGTGATGGCGAGGAGCGTTGACTGAGATTACGAACTAACTCTCTGAGAATTTCTGTTTTAGTGCGCTGCGACTGTTGACAGAATTCCTCTAAAATTCTGCGCTCTTCTTCTGATGTTTGAAATGTAATCCATCCTTGTTCTTTTCTTGGCATAGATTTTACCAAATTAATTGGTAATTTGTTGGTTGTCTTGGTACGATACTACCAATCTCTAATTCTATAAATTTTCTGCACGAGTAGTTTTTCGATGAAAAGAAGACAACTGTTTGCCTTGATTGGCATAGCATTTACTAGCTTGATTTTAACAGTTAGCTTGCCGTTTATAATTCCTTCTGTAGTAGCCCAGTCCAATCGCGAATTGCTTGTGTCTGCTGCTGCTAGCTTGAAAGATGTGATGGAAGAAATCAAGCCAATTTACCAACAAAGTAAACCCAATATCAATATCAAGTATAACTTTGGAGCTTCCGGTGCTTTATTGCAACAGATTCAACAGGGAGCGCCTGTAGATGTTTTCATCTCTGCGGCAAATAAGCAGATGGATACCTTAGAGCAATCAGGACAGTTACTTGATAATACTCGCAATATCTTAGCAAAAAACCGCTTGGTTCTGATTGTGCCGAGTAATGTTACAGGTGTTAGCAGCTTTAACAATCTCAAAGACTCTAAGATTAAAAAAATTGCCATTGGCGAACCAAGAAGTGTACCTGCTGGACAATATGCTGAACAGGTTCTGCAAAAATTAGGTATCTACGAACAAATTAAACCTAAGTTTGTCTATGCTAACAATGTGCGTCAAGTTTTAGCAGCAGTAGAAAGCGGTAATGCTGATGCGGGCTTAGTTTATATCACTGATGCCAAAATTTCCGACAAGATAAAAGTTGTAGCAACTGCTGACGAAAGGTACCATTCTCCGATTATCTATCCGGTAGCAGTTTTAAAAAGAAGTAAAAATACTCAAGTAGCTCAGGATTTTGTTAAGTTTTTATCAAGCGACCAAGCAAAGGGTGTACTGAAAAAATATGGGTTTGTCTTGCCTTAATCAACAGATAGAAGTGGTAAGAAGTCAAAATTTACACTTTGGTGATTAAAACAGTTGATGACAGCTAATAAATTTTTTGGCTGTTTTGCAAAACTGTCTTTATTTTTACCTTTTTACCTACCAACTTTTTTATAAATTAGTTGGTAGGTAGCTCAATTCATGTCCAGGCTGCCAAAAAAGTTGAGGAATTTTTATCTAGCAATCTAGCTAAAACCGTGTTTGAAAAGCAAGGATTTTCGCTGGCTGGGTAGTTTTCTGTCTCCTGCTGTCTTCTAAAACCATGCCACAAGATTTATCTCCTCTTTGGATATCGCTTAAAACTTCTTTGCTTGCTACCTTTATTACCTTTTTCCTTGGCATTGCGGCTGCCTATTGGATGTTGGGGTATCGGGGTAAGGCGAAATCACTGATTGAAAGTATCTTTATTGCTCCTCTGATTTTACCCCCGACAGTTGTGGGCTTTATATTGCTGGTCTGTTTTGGTAAGAATGGCCCAATCGGAAAATTACTGGAGCCTTTTGACTTTACCATTGTTTTCACTTGGTATGGTGCAGCGATCGCTGCAACAGTGGTTGCCTTTCCTTTAATGTATAAAACTTCCTTGGGAGCGTTTACACAAATCGATCAGAATCTTTTACGGGTAGCTAGAACTCTAGGTGCAAGCGAAGCAACTATCTTTTGGCGAATCGGGTTACCTTTGGCACTGCCTGGAATTTTAGCCGGAACAACTCTGGCTTTTGCTCGTGCTTTAGGTGAATTTGGTGCGACACTGATGCTAGCAGGTAATATCCCCGGACAAACTCAGACGATTCCGATGGCAATTTATTTTGCCGTGGAAGCAGGAGCAATGAATGAAGCTTGGTTCTGGGCGATCGCGATTATGGTTATTTCTCTGTCGGGAATTATTGCTGTCAACTTCTGGCAGGAGCCAAGAGAAACAAGTAGAACAGGAGACAGGATAACAAAGGGAAAAGAAAGTGAGGTTTCTGCCTTACCTGCACGATTCTCTGCAACTGAACTGAGCGTAGATATCGAGAAAATACTTAGTGATTTTGATTTAAAAGTTTCCTTCAGTACCGATGAGCAACCTTTGGGATTGTTGGGAGGTTCTGGTGCTGGTAAGAGTATGATTTTGCGCTGTATTGCTGGGATAGAAACACCAACTAGAGGCTCCATTGTCTTGAATGACAGGGTTTTGTTTGATTCTCAAAAGGGTATTAATATTCCTAGCTGCGATCGCCGTGTCGGTTTTTTATTTCAGAATTATGCTTTGTTTCCCCACATGAGTGTGGCGCAGAATATTGCTTTTGGTTTACCGCAAGGATTATCTCAAGTAGCCATTAAGCAACGAGTAGAAGCGCAATTAGTGCAAATGCGGTTAGAAGGATTAGGCGATCGCTATCCGCATCAACTGTCTGGTGGGCAGCAACAACGAGTTGCCCTAGCAAGAGCTTTGGCTTCTCAACCAGAAGCTTTACTTTTGGATGAACCGTTTTCTGCTCTCGATACTCATTTACGTAGCCAATTAGAACAACAAATGATGGCAACGTTAGCAGATTACCAAGGTGTAACTTTGTTTGTAACGCATAATATGGAAGAAGCCTACCGAGTTTGTCCAAATCTTCTGGTGATGGAACACGGCAGAGCAGTTCAATCTGGCTCCAAATACGAGATTTTTGAGCATCCCACTACCGTTAACGTTGCTAAATTAACAGGTTGTAAAAACTTCTCTCCCGCAATCTTCAAAGGCGATCGCCAAGTAGAAGCTATTGATTGGAATTGCACTTTACGAGTAATTGAATCGATTCCCAACTCTTTCTCTCACGTCGGTATCCGCGCTCATCAAATTAACTTCACCAATGAACCTAACCAAGAGAATACCTTTCCCTGTTGGTTGGTACGAACTAGCGAAACACCACACCGGATGACGCTATTTTTGAAATTGCATTCTTCTCCCACAAGTTCCCATGATTACCATCTGCAAGCAGAAGTGTTTAAGGAGAAATGGGCAACACTCAAAGATCAGCCGTTGCCGTGGCACGTTCGATTAGATCCTTTGCGTTTGATGTTAATGGAGCAATCTACAAAATAGTTATATCAATTCTCCATGAAGATGCGCCTAATTATTTTGGGAGATAGGGAATTATCTTTAGAAAACCTCTGCGTACCTACCCTGCGGGAAGGCGAATCGCCTAATGCGCTAACCTCCGTGTACCTTTGCGTTCAAAAAAGTTAGAATTTGGTGCAGCTCCACAAAGAAACGGTATTACCGACAATACAGATAACTAATGCTCAATTTTTGATGTTTTATGCAAGCAGTTTTTTAATATTACCCAATGCTTCAATCTAAAGAGTGACTTAGAAAAACAACAGGGAATGCCACAGGAAACTGCTGCTTTAAAGTTTGTTATTTTACTAGGATTTGTCAGTCTTTGTGCTGATGCGACATATGAAGGGGCGCGTAGCATAACAGGTGCTTATTTAGAAGTATTGGGAGCGAATGGGACATTAGTTGGTCTAATAGAAGGATTTGGAGAATTGATTGGTTATGGTTTTCGCTTAGTTATTGGTTATCTAAGTGACCAAACACGTAAATATTGGGGAATTACAACTTTAGGTTATTTTTTAAACACAGCAGTAGTGCCATTTTTAGCTTTAGCAGGAAGATGGGAGGTTGCTGCTGGTTTGATGATTGCGGAACGTACAGGCAAAGCAGTTCGTACTCCACCCCGTGATGCCTTGCTTTCGCATGGTGTGAGTCAAATGGGTAGGGGCTTTGGCTTTGGGTTGCATGAGGCAATGGATCAAACAGGTGCAGTGCTTGGCCCTTTGGCAGTGGCAGCTGTAATTTACTGGTGGGGAGGTTATCAGAATGGCTTTGTGATTCTGATTGTGCCAGCTATTCTAGGATTGCTTGTGTTGTTGGTGTTACAAAAGCTTTACCCCAATCCCCAAGATTTTGAAGTAGAAACAGTGGCAGACGCAGAAAAAGGATTGCCGCAGGTTTTTTGGATTTATCTTGGTGCTGTGGCTCTTGTGGCAGCAGGCTATGCCGATTTTCCCCTCATCGCCTATCACTTTCAAAAGCAACAGATTGCCTCTGGGCTAACAATTCCTCTATTTTATGCCTTAGCTATGGGGGTAGATGCTGTAGCGGCATTAATATTTGGAAAGCTATTTGATCGCATTGGAATTTCGATTCTCATGCTTGCAGTCGTTTTTTCTTGCTTGTTTGCGCCTTTGGCTTTTTCTAGTAGTACTAACTTGGCATTAGCAGGAATGGTTTTGTGGGGTGTGGGCATGGGCGCGCAAGAATCGATTTTGAAAGCAACGATCGCAGGTTTAGTCTCGAAAGATAAACGCGCTTCTGCCTATGGTACCTTCAGTGCAGGTTATGGCTTGGCGTGGTTTTTGGGTAGCACTTTAATGGGAGTATTATATGACTGGTCGATGACTGTACTGGTTGTCTTTTCCGTTTTTAGCCAGTTCATGGCAATTCCCTTTTTATTATGGGTGAAGTGGCAAGCAGATACACAAAAACAATCTGTAAGCAGCAATAGCTAAAGATGCAAAATCAGGTTTGCTAATTTTGTTCGTCATCTCCCAACATTTTGAGTAATTTTCTCGCCACAAGAACACCCACGACTCCTGCACTCACCAACTCTACAGCCTGCGCCACTTTCTTCCCTACATTTTGGTTACCGAAGTGCTGTTGAAAAATCTCTTCATTCAGCCACTCCTTAGTAGCTTTGAAGTTATGAATTGGAGTTGGCAATAGTGTTAAATATGTAGCTTGACGGATCAGATGAGCAGGTTTACCCATAAGTTCAAAAGTGTTGAAGAGGTTAGCGGCAGCATCCTCTAACCCAAGCTTGAGAAGAGTTCCACGAATATTAACTTTAACAGGTTTGAGTTCTTCTCCTATGGTGATCGCTTTCAAATTATGGGCAATAGTAGCTCCCTGTTGATAAGCTACCTGCGCGGTAGGCGGCAAAGTCATATCCTCCACAGCAGCACAATCACCGCCGACAAAAACTTCTGGGAAATCTGGTAGTTGTAGAGTTTTGGTGACTTGAATGCGGTTGCGTTTGTCTCGGTGTGCTTGGGGAATTGCCAAGTCTTTAATTAATGGATGGGTAGCAGTGCCAGCTGTCCAAATTGTAGTCGCTGTTGGCAATGTCTCAATGCGCTCATCACGTTTATATTCAACAGCGTTAGGGCGAACAGAGGTAACTTCCGCTTCCATTAACATTTCTATTGGTACGGCACGTTGTTGTAACTCTGACTCGGCAATTGAGCGCAGTGGATTATTTAAATCGCCATTAAGGATTTCCTGACTGTGATTGAGCAGTACAACGCGAATTTCTTGAGAATTTCCTCCTAAAGCACTATACCAATGTGGTAAAAAATCTGCTAAGGTAGCCACCATTTCTACACCAGAAGGCCCACCACCAACTACTGCAACTGTGAGTAGTTGTTGGCGTTGTTGTGGATCTGCAATTTTAACGGCACGTTGTAAGCAGTCGCGCAAATGGCGTTCGATGGCGATCGCATCTTGTTGTGTCCAAAAAGGCAGAGCATTCTCTTTGGCACCCTCAACACCAAGATAGCTTGTGACACTGCCCAAAGCTAAAACTAGGTTGCTGTATTGATAGGTGTTTTTGGAAGCTAATTTGACTTGTTGGTTTTGCAGATCAATTGATTGCACCGTATCTTGAACAAAGATAATACCGCTACCTTTGAGTAAGTTTGAAAAACGAGGTACTACCTGAAAGGACTCCATCTGACCACTAAAATATTCGTAGAGTAATGGTTTAAAGCAAAAGCGTTCATTTTTATCAATCAAAATGATGGAGCGAGGATAGTATGTGTGAGCCAAGTGCAAAGCAGTAAATAATCCGGTAAAGCCTCCACCTACAATGACTGTTTGATAAACAGGGTTAATCATAATTTCCTCCTGACAAAGGACATAGAAGAGCGATCGCGCTTTGTTAATACAGAGCAAGCCCTACAGTCTGGTTTAATACAAAATAGCTACTGTATCGCATCATTGCTATGTTTGCCGATCGCCTGACACCAGAACAACACGCATTGATATCCCGTTATCGAGAAAAATGGCAACATCTCGGCTTATCTACCGAGCAATTGAGCCAACAAAACGCCACCGATGCGGTTCGAGCAATATATACTGTTCTCGAACTCAGCGAACCCGAAATAGTTATCGTTGATAGCCCTAACGCCGCGTTCGAGTATATCTGGAATTTACTCCAACTCGGTTCTTATACAATGCTGGGCGATGCCATCATAAACTCGGATTGGAGTAGAATCTACAGTAATTTGCAATCGCAGTTGCTTGCACGACTACCCATTGCTCTACAAACCAATTTGAATTCGTTGTTTGAAAACCATCTTGCAAATGAGTATGCCTCTTTACTAAAACGTCAGTTAGAGTGCCAGTGGCAAGATATTTTTTCCCAGCACCTTGGCAAGCACGCTCGCAACACGATTAAAGATATATTCTCCTCGTGCCGGAAGCCCGAAAGTTTAATTGCAGGGTGTAGTTATTTTGACTTTTGTGTCCACATTTTAAACTACCATCAATTTCAAGACAAAGTAGCGATTTTAGAAGAATTTGTCAGGAATTGCGGCTGGACTTTCTTTTTTGAGAATATCGCGATTATCTCCAACCATCCAACCAAAATAAGTATTGATAGCGACAATCACCTTCACGCCGAAAATGCACCCGCGATCGCATTTGCAGATGGGTATAGCCTATACGCAGATCACGGACGAATTAAACTGGAGCGCACGCGCAAGCCAATGGATGATAGTGAGTGGGTACGCCTATTGGAAAAAGTCAACACAGTTGAAATTGACTCTTGGGAAGAATACAGTTTGTTACGTATGATCAGGCAGCGAGTTAATGTTCAGCCCATGCAGTTCCTGAAGGCGACAAATTCCACCACTGGGGAAGTGCGCGTTTACTGGGTGCCGCTTCGGATCACGTCTGCAATTGAGGGAGTACACTGGATAAACCGACGCACAAACCCATAATCAAGCTTCACAGGGCTACCTCTTCACACCCACATTCAACAGAAAAGCTTCCACTTCCGCTGCCGTTGGTTGAGAAGCGATCGCTCCCGGTGTCATTGTCGTCAGCGCCCCCACAGCACTAGCATAGGTGATTACTTGTTTGGCCGTTTGTGGATCGCTCAAGCTTTTAATACCGTGAGTTAACAACTGATGGATAAAGCCGACGACAAAGCTATCTCCTGCTCCAGTGGTATCAACAACAGAAACATCAAAGGCTGGTAACTCACCGTCGTGTTCTTCAAAAGAGTAGGTACAGCCCTTTTCCCCATTCGTTACTACTACACCCTCAACCGAATTGAGGCGGCTAAGAATTTCTCTTGGCTTACTGGTGTCAAATAGCCATTCGGCTTCCTCTAGTGAGAGTTTGAGAAAATCGACTTTTGGGAATAATTCCCGAATTTTTTGTGGTGCTATCTCAGGATCAGTCCAAAACACAGGACGCCAATTGACATCTAACAAAACTTTGAGGTTGTACTCTTCTGCCAATTGTAAGGCACGCTTAACTGCTCGGCCGCTTTCTGGGTAGGCTAATTCCAGAGTCCCTAAAACTAAAAAATCTGCTGCTTCAAATAGCTGGATTGGTAGTTGATCTGCTTGTAGACGGGTATCAGCAAATTCTGTGGTGCTATAATGTCCAAATCCAGCAAAGGTGCGATCGCCTTCTAAAGAGCGCACAACATAAACCTGCCGTGTTGGTGCTGTGGGATGACGTTGTACACCAGTTGTATCTACACCTACTTTTTGCAATAGCTCAACTAGCTCATTACCAGGCTCATCTTCACCCACACATCCGATAAATCCTGCTGGTATCCCCAGCTTTACCAAACCACAGGCTACATTAGCTGGTGCTCCCCCTGGGTAGGGAGTCCAAGACTCGACTTCTGAGAGCGATCGTCCCAATTGATCAGCCAAACAATCAAACAAAACTTCACCCAGGCACAAAACACGGGGATTACTCATCTCATTTTTGATTTTTGATGTTGGAAGAGGAATTGTCCAGTATAAAATCTACAATACTTTCTATTTTTTTCGGCAGTCATTCATACATTTCAATCGCATTTTTTGCTAATTAAAATAGCTCTAAATGCTTGCGCCTGATGCTTTTTAGAGTAGTATAATTTTCTCTGAATTCTACACAAAACTCAAAAGAGTCATTGGAGTGCGATTGTATCTTACTGCCAATCTTAAGTCAAACAGTAAATTATTAACATATAGTACTTTTAATTATACTGGAAATGCCTACCAGCTAAAGAATCTTCTAGAATGAGAGAGAGCATTAAGTACATATACCAAGGAGGAGAAAATAACGCATGGCTGGTGGCGAGTCTCAGACCCCTGTTAGTCTGTCAGACAGAGAACTGCAAATAATTGACTTGGTGGCCGCTGGCTTAACTAACCAAGAGATTGCAGGTAAACTTGAAATTAGCAAACGTACAGTTGATAATCATATCAGCAACATTCTTACCAAAACGGGGACAGATAATCGAGTGGCTCTTGTTCGTTGGGCATTACATTGGGGTAAAGTTTGCTTAGATGATGTCAACTGCTGTTCTCTGCCCAATCAAAATGGAGAATCAACAAATTACTAGTATGCTGTGAAGCTAATTTTGATAGGTTGGCTTTAGTTCCCCTCCTCACGCCTCGTGTTCAGTGTGAACCTCTCAAAATCAAGCGCAACAGGGTACTGGGGATTGGGAAGAGAACGCGGGGACACAGAGTAAAGAGGATGGGGACAAGAAAGAAGGATCGTGAGTCACGTCTTCTCCCCTTGTCACCTTGTCTCCCCTGCCCCTTGTCCTCTTCCTAACCCCTATTTTTAGGCTAGTCAACAAAAATTAGCAACAATCTCCACGTTGAGAAGGTACATTTGAAAAAAACCATGTTGCTCCATCAGCGTTAGGAGCAGTTTTCCTATGAATACTTCTGCTTCTGCCGAAACTGGCGGCTTTACCTTTGATTTATTTAATTTTGATTTTACAGCACCTCAACCTACATTAGATGCCGACTTACTTAGGCTGCTATCCTTTATTCCAGGTTTGAAAGAAATTCTCATGCTGCGGCAGGTTCATGCTTTAGAACATGCTACTGTATGGGTTTTAAGTGAATCAAAAGTAACCCATTTTAATCAAAGAAGCCCTAGCAATTTTCAGTTAGATAACGAACTATTGAGCGGTTTATCTACAGAGCAAGGATTTTATCTTTATGGTCAGGTAAATATTAGCGATTTACGACGTGCAGTCAACCTTGCCCTCAATCGCCTTACCAATGGAGAATGGCATTTAGCAGTACATCCTCGTTGTGGTACAAATTTATCAGTGGCAATGTTGCTAACAGCTGGATTTGCTGTAGGTACACATCTATTGTTACCACGAGGGCCGATTGAACAACTCATTGGATTGGGGTTAGCAGCCACAACTGCGGCAGAATTAGCTCCTGATATCGGTACTTTAGCACAGCGTTATTTAACAACAGCCATTCCCTTTAATGTGGAAGTGGAAAATATAACACCTACACGAGATGTATGGGGACGTGAAGCCAATTTCGTGAAAGTGCGTTGGCGGGAATAGGAAATAGGGGCTAGGGAGTGGCGAAGTGAAAGAGGAACAGATGAGGGAGATAGGGAAGATGGGGAAGAATTTACTTTTATTACTTCCTCACCTCCCTCAACTCCCTCAACTCCTTGTCCCCCTGTGTCCTCTTCTTCCCAGTACTAATAACCAGTACCCAGTCCCTTATACCATTGCATTTAGGAAAATTGCATAATGAGAAAATTGTACTTTTTACTTCCTGGGACAGATGGCAAGTTTGCTTGTGGAGGACTTTGGGCAGAATTAAAAACATTAAATCTTGCTAAAAAAATTTGTAGTGCTGAGGTTGTAACTTACCGTCAACGAGAGAAAGGCAAGCTTTTCCTTAATGACATACTTCAAGAACAAAATTTAAATGATGTCATTTTTGTGATTAGCTGGGGATTTGATGTAGCTAGACTAGCTGCCAAACTCAAGCAATACAATGTTGTCTACCATGCTCACAGTACGGGCTATGGATTTAATCTTCCTGCAAGTATTCCAATTATCACTGTGAGTAGAAATACAATGGGATATTGGGGACAACACTCTCCCAACTCTCTAATTTATTATTTACCTAATCAGATAACTGAGGAGTTCCAAAATTTAAATTTGGAAAGAGATATTGATGTTTTAGTCCAAGCGAGAAAATCTTCTGAATATTTAATGCAGGAATTAATTCCAGCTTTGCAGCAGCAGTGTCGAGTATTTGTTGTTGATTCCTATGTAGAAGATTTAGTTGGGTTATTCAATCGCACTAAGATTTACTTATATGACTCTGCTGAATACTGGGCGCAACAAGGTGTAAGCGAAGGATTTGGATTGCAACCAATGGAAGCTCTTGCTTGTGGCTGTCAGGTTTTTTCTAGTGTCAATGGTGGGTTGTCTGATTATTTAGATCCGGGATTTAATTGCTATAAAATTGCTGGATATTCAAAAGAGTACGATGTTCAAAGAATTCTGAAGGCGCTAACATCTGTAAATCTACCAGAGTTGTATCCAGATTTTTTTGCAGAATATCGCACTGAAAATATTACTAAGCGTTTACAAGTAATTTTGGATGAGCTAAATGCTTTCTTTGACCACAAAGCTCGTTTTTCTTCTAATATCAAGAATTTGACAAGAATGCGTCTGGCAAAATTACACATACAGACAATATTCAAAAAAGCAAGGAAGAAATATTTAAGAACGTGAACAGTAGGGTGTGTTACGACTACAAAAGGATTTGAGAATTTAAGAAAGTATGAACTAGCCGTAAAGCACCGCAATCTGGTGGTGCGTTAAAGGAGCGCGTAACGCACCCTACAATTGAAGAGAATTTTGATATAAAGAGTATTAAGAAGTGTTGATATTGTTATTAAACAAGTAGAACAAAAGTAAAGTTTGGTTTCAAAAAACACCGTACATGATTATTAGTGATAATCTAAGAGTAGAAGCTAATAAGCTTCCTTGGCAGATAAAACAGCCTCGATTCCAAAGGTTCAATGGTTCAATTTAGTTAAGAGGTAAAAACGCTGTTGGAGCATCTGTCTTGTCAAATAACAGCAACACCCAAGACAAACGCTTATATTTCCTCATATTAGTAGTATCAAGAGGCAATAAGGCTGGTTATTAATCATTAATCAGCAAGCCTAGATAGAATCACAAATGAGAGGAAATATTTAAGCTACTAAGAGCTTGGGTGTTGTTGTTTTGGGGAGATAAAATCGCATCAGAAAAAATTTTCTCCTCAGCTTAATCAGGCATTCTTCTCACGCTGATGTAAATTGTGGTGCGATATCTGAACGATGTTTGGCAAGAAGAAGATATCACCGCCCTTACTCTTGCGGATCTTCTCCTAACTCGCGCAAACGTGCTGCCAGGCGTTCAGCGCGTTGACGTGCTTGTTCTTCTGCTTCATCTGCTGCGAGATAACGATTTCCTTGGCGATCGCACCAGTAAAGTAACTCGCGCTCCACTCCACCAATGAAGCGGCGGTACCGCCCAATTCCTAAGCCAATTTCTGGCATCCACAAAGGTTCTCCAATCTGCAATTGATAAGAACCATTAACTAAACGATACACCTCAAAAGGTAAATGTCCATCTCGTCGCCAGTAATCGGGATTGTAGATGACGTAGTAGAGAACTCCCAAATTGGCGTAGATGTTTGTTTTGAGATCGTATTCGTTACCAGGTGTGCGGGAAACTATTTCCAGCACGAAGATAGGAGGAATATTATTTTCTTCCCAAACTACATAACTTAAGCGCGATTTCCCTGCTTTGCGGCGTTCGACTCCCAAGCTCAAAAATCCGTCAGGAACCACTGGTACTAATGGGCTAACTCCAGTTGTATGGTAAATTCCCATATCTACGCCAAAATACCAATCTTGACGATTTGCCCAGATAAAATCTAAAAGGAACAATAAAAAATTAGGTAAAAAATTCTGGTCTTCGTTATCCACAGGTGTATCGTCAGAACAGGGCAGTTCGTCGCTACTTGGCAGATTTCGCTGGAGTTGGAATTCAGCCATAGAATTGATGGTGCTGCATAATTTGCTATTTTCAGCTTATCCTTTCCTTAGTGTTCTTCGCGCCTTCGTGGTTCAAAAATAATTATTGAATCGCAAAGATGCAAAGAAAGGGAAATATAATTTCAAGTTTTTAGCCTCAGTGATAAAGCCCTAAGGTTATTTATCTGCTGGGTAAAATGAGCGCGATCGCCTATCCCCACATTTATTCTGTCCAATGTTTAGCCCGTTCTACCGCTTTTTGCCAGGTGGTAAAGTTAGCTATTGCATATTCTCTACCTACACCAGGTTCAAAGACACGATCAATTTGCCGTTGTTGCACTAGTTCCTCATAACTATGCCAAAATCCAACCGCTAATCCTGCTGCAAATGCTATACCCTGTACAGTTATATCGCGCATCACTGGACGTTCTACAGGAATACCCAATACGTCTGCTTGAAACTGCATTAGAAAATTGTTGTCACACGCACCACCATCCACGATTAATCTTTGCATTGGAGTCCGAGAAGATGCATCTATTGCTTGCACTACTTCTTTAACTTGGTAGGCGATCGCTTCTAAGACAGCTCTGACTAAATGCTGGGGTTGCACTGCTGCGGTAATTCCCAAAAATGCTCCCCTGGCAGTCATATCCCAATGGGGTGCGCCTAGTCCACTAAATGCAGGTACAAAATATACACCGCCATTGTCGGCAACTTGATTGGCGATCGCTTCTGTTTCGGCAGCATTTTTAATTATTTTGATGCCATCCCGCAACCATTGGATGCACGCTCCACTAGTAAACATACTACCTTCTAAAGCATAACCTACGTCTAAATTATTACTTTTTTTAACTTGCGTCCATGCCACTGTGGAAATGAGTTGATGTTGAGAACGGACTATATTTGAGCCAGTGTGAGCTACCAAAAAGCTACCTGTGCCATAGGTGCATTTCATCAAACCGGGGCGATCGCAACTATGACCAAATAAAGCTGCCTGTTGATCGCCTAAGATGGCAGTGATGGGAATTTCTGCACCTACTACAGTCGCATCGGTAACACCAAATTTTCCTAAACTGGGTTGAATTTGGGGTAGGATATGAGCGGGAATTTTAAGTAAGTCTAGAAGCGTTTCATCCCATTTACAGGTACCCAGATTCATCAACATTGTGCGGCTGGCGTTACTATGATCGGTAGCATGAACTCTCTCACCTGTAAGTTTCCACAGTATCCAAGTATCAACTGTACCTGCCAAGACATTGTTGAGGTCAACACCTGTTGTATTATCTAGCAGCCATCTGAGTTTTGTAGCAGAAAAATAAGCATCAATAACTAAGCCAGTGCGATCATAAATCTCCTCAGCATATCCTTGTTGCTGCAATTGTTGACACAGAAAAGCAGTGCGGCGATCTTGCCAAACAATTGCCCGATGCAGTGGTTGCCCAGTGGTTTTATCCCAAATTAAACAAGTTTCTCGCTGTACAGTTAGTCCAATTGCGGCTATTTCACTGAGAGTAATTTGAGCATTTTCAATTGCAGTTTGCATTACCCAGCAAGTATCCTGCCAAATTTGGCAGGCGTCATGTTCTACCCATCCAGGCTGGGGATAATACTGTCTTAGTTCTTTGTATGCTTGCCCAACTATTTTGCCAAGGGCATTAAACACGAAAGCGCGGTTGCCTGTAGTACCCAAGTCAAGTGCGAGAATGTATACTGATGGTGGAGTTTTAGTGCCAATTTCTTGCATAGCTGTTGTTAAGGCGATAAGTATACATTTAATTAATTATGTTCACCTACTTACTACAGTAGCGATCGCTATTTTATGCCAATCAGCAACGGAAGTTAATATTGGCAGTTTTAATCAATTTCCCTTAGCAATCCACTCTCTTCCTGCTTTTTCAGCTGCATGGGCAGAATAATAAAGCTTGCGCTCACCAAACACTGCACCGCCACCGCTCAGGACTCGAAACTGCCATTCATCGTCCTCAGTATAAAATACTATTAAGGTAAATTTTTCGATACCAACAACTAAGTGAATGGTGGCAGTAGTCATGGTGTAGATTTAGGGAACGGGGAACGGGGAACAGGGAAGAGGTATTTTCATCATTTTATGTGACACTAATTTCCTCTAAAAGAAGAGACGTGCCATGGCACGTCTCTATATAATTGATGCGTATCGTGATTAAAGTGAAATGGTATGAGCCCTGATGTCACGGTAATTGCTGAATTTTACTTTACTCAGATCTGGCGTGTGAGTTTTTATCCGCCAAGAGATAAATTTCAAAGGCTGAAAGCTAAAGTCAATTTAACCGTCTTGAAACTTTAATGTGAAATAGTATGGGGGGCTATATTGCCCCCATGTAGTGTTGCTCAAAAAAAGTTATGAACACAGCATTATTACTCAGAAAATAGAGCAAGAACGCCTATCATGATTTCATGAAAATCTGCGTAAAGTAAAGATAAACACAATTGTTTTTGGTGGTGGCAGCCACACCAATACCAGTGAGGTTGTAATTACCTTCGATATTGCGGCGATGCCCGCTACTTTTTAACCAGCCGTCTACAGCTGTCTTAGCAGGATCGCTAGATCCACAATTGTAAGCAACATTTTCCGCAGCTGCGCTGTATGAAAGACCAGTATTTGTGAGTCGCTGTCGAAATCCATCATGTCCAAATGGGACATTACCACTAGCCATGTTCCGACTGTGAGTTCTAGCCTGACTGTCAATAGAAGAGTTACGAGTCAAATTTGATAAGCCTTTTGAGCCACGGTAAGCATTAATTTTCTCGTGAACTGACTGTTCTATCGCACTGGTGCTGGAAGCTTGTGCGATCTGAAAGCTACGACTTGGAGAATGAGAAGGCTCTAAGTGCTTCTTGGTATAAGCTTGGCTGGGTGTATAAATGGCCATTGTTGCACTGCTTAAGGCAAAAGCTCCTAAAGCAATGCCGAAAATGGTTTTTTGATTCATCAAGAGTTCGTCCTATAGCCACTGAGAATAAACTTTTACATCTAAACACACAAGTGGTTCAAGACACAAAGACAGCGAGCGGAAGATAAAGTGCAAATTTGAGCAAAAACTGTGACTATCTATTGTTTAGCTCTCAAATTTAGTGCTAGTTATTTTCATTTGAATAAAATGCACTTAATATTACTATGTAATTAAGCTACATTGCGCTTTATAGCTAGCTTTTCTACTATTTATTTTCTGCTTTAAAATAAAGATAAAAGTATTTTATACAAATAACAAACTCTATAGTTATATATCTAAGAAACTTCTAAAAGCTAAAAAAGATAGCTGATTGCGTTCAAGTCAAATTGATGACAGCAAAAAAGCGATCGCGTATTTTCAGTAAGCCCCAGCAACATACACGCGATCATACAGATCCTTGTTGTCTCTGTGGCTCTAAAATCCAAAATCGTATCACCCGTGTTACGATAAAAAACCCGATCGCTATGACCGGGTTTGTAATAAAAGCTATTACCGTTTTTTAGTTGGTTGAAGTAGAAGCAAGAGGTATTTAAGCTTCATCGAGCGCTGCAATTCCAGGTAATACTTTACCTTCGAGCAACTCTAAGCTAGCACCACCACCAGTGGAAATATGGCTCATTTGCTCGGCTAAACCAACTTTTTCTACTGCTGCTACAGAGTCACCACCACCAATGATAGTGGTAGCTCCTTGTTTGCTCAACTCGGCGAGAGTGTGGGCGATCGCTTCTGTACCAACAGCAAACTTATCAAATTCAAACACACCCATCGGCCCGTTCCAAACAATCGACTTACAATCAGCAAGGGCTTCTTGGAACAATTTTACTGAATCGGGGCCAATATCCAAACCCATCCAACCATCGGGGATATTTTCGATGCTGACGGTTTGAGAATTAGCATCAGCAGCAAATTTATCTGCTACTACCACATCTGTAGGCAACAAGAAGGTAACACCCTTTTCTTTCGCCTTAGCTTCTAAAGACTTCGCTAACTCCAGCTTGTCTTCTTCCACCAAAGACTTACCGACATTCAAACCACGGGCTTTGTAGAAAGTGAAAATCATTCCACCGCCGATGATCAGTTTGTCGCACTTTTCCAAGAGCGTTTCAATCACACCAATTTTGCTAGAAACTTTGGAACCACCAATAATTGCCGCTAAAGGACGTTGGGGGCTTTCAATTGCGCTTTGCAGATACTGCAATTCCTTTTCAATCAAATATCCAGCAACAGAAGGACTCAAATAATGAGTCACACCCTCAGTAGAAGCATGGGCGCGGTGTGCAGTGCCAAAAGCATCATTGACATACAAATCAGCATTAGCTGCCAATTTTTGGGCAAAATCCGCATCGTTTTTCTCTTCTTCTTTATAGAAGCGGACATTCTCAAGCAACAGCACTTGTCCGTTTTGCAGAGCACTCACCTTGGCTGCAACTTCTTCACCGATGCAGTCGTCAGTTTTAACAACTTCTTGCCCTAATAACTCAGAGAGGCGTTTGGCAACCGGAGTGAGACGCAATTTGTCATCTACACCCTTGGGACGCCCAAAATGGCTGGCTAGAATTACCTTAGCTCCCTTCTGCACCAAATCCTTGATGGTTGGTAGTGCGGCACGGATACGAGTATCGTCTGTGATGTTACCTGAATCATCTACTGGCACGTTAAAATCAACCCGCACGAAGGCACGCTTTCCAGACAAGTCTGATGCAGATAAATTTGCTAAAGTTTTTTTTGACACGGCACAAACCTCCTGATTGCCTTTTTGTTATGTTTTGTAATTAGACTCATCCAGAATTGTACCGGAGTGAGGGGTGCAAAGAATTGTTAAGCCATGAGTTTCTTGGCGATATATTCGCAAAAAGCTTGACACTACATGGAATTAACCAAATTTGGTTGGTGTATTTCGATGGAGTATTGCGAAAATGCAAACAATACGGGCAAATAATAAATAGTCCTGTTTCAAATCGAAGCGCTTAACTCGCTGATCTCAGCCTGTGGAGAGATAACCACTCCCATGCTCTTACTAAAAGCAGGAAGTAAATACTAAAGCAATCTTTACAGATTAACTTTGCATCACTAAATATAGAGCAGCAGGTAAATGCTATGTTCAAAACAGTTCTGTTTCCGATTGATCAAAGCCGCGAAGCACGGGAGGCGGCTGAGGTAGTAATTAATATCGTAAAAAAGTATGGCAGCCGCTTGGTGCTGATTAGTGTGGTGGAAGAACCCGAAAAAGATGAGTCGAGTGAGGAGGTAATGTCTTCACCAGAGACGGTTGCTCAATTGCTAGAAAGTGCTAAATCTATGTTTGCCGAGCAAGGAATACAAACCGAAACCATTGAACGGCAAGGAATCCCGGCATTTGTCATCTGCGATGTTGCCGATGAAATAGACGCAAATTTAATCGTCATGGGCTGTCGGGGGCTGGGATTGACGGAAGAAGGAGCGACTGAAAGCGTTACCAACCGCGTGATTAACCTTTCCCCCTGTCCGGTATTGATTGTGCCATGAGTATATAGAGCGATTCTCTAAATCGTGAACTGGGTACAAAATTAGGAGTGGGAGAGTGGGAGAAAATCCTTCTCCTTGTCTCCGCGTCCTCTTCAGGCAGCTGGTAGATTGGAGATAGGCACGTAGCTCAAAAACTAACCAACAGATGAGGATGGTTTTATGAAGAGCAAGCATCAATTATTCTATGCACTCTTGTTGAAAAGCGCTATTGTCTTTTCTCCTTTACTGCTATCTGTTGGTGAGGCGAATGCCCAAATTACCTCATCTCCCCAAACCAATCAGCAGCCACAAGAACTAGCACAACTGCAACCAGAACAGCAAACGCGAGATTTGATCCAAACAGAAGTTGATCGCGCTTTTGGACGTACACGCACTCTACTCAATATTTGGGTAGTTATACTAACTCTGTTTCCTGTGGCGGTAATTGCCTCATTTTGGCTGCTGCGCCGAGCTGTAGTTCGTGAAATCGTTGATCGCGCGATCGCACAGTTTCAGGGGCTAGAAGATTTACAAAACCAGCTAAATACTGTCAAACAAACAGCCGAGAACAACATCCGGCAAGCTAAAAATATTACTGACGAATTAGAAAAACAAGCAGAAGCCTTACGACAACAGATAGTATCTGTGATTCCATCAGAGATATCTCAGTCAAAGGCGCAAATGCTAGCAGAGTTAGAAAAACAAATCAATTTATCGAAACAAGAATTAAAAAATCTAGAATCACAATTTAATTCTCGATTAGCAGAATTAGAAATAGATGCTCAACAACAAAAACATATAACTTTAGAGACATTAGGAAATTTAAAATCAGAAATAATTTCACAAATTACTGCTTTACAACTAGAAAACCAAAAGCAACAGCAGCAAGTATTTACTGATTTGGAAAATTCTCGACAAGAATGGACATCTCAACTCGCCCAATGGCAGGAGGAAGTTCAACAGCACAAAGACCAAAATTTAAATAATTTAGATAATTTACAGGCAGAATTTAGTTTGCGACTTGCTGAATTGCAATTAGGTGCTCAACAAAATCAAGAGCAAACTTTATCTGAGTTGTCAACTCAGCTTTCGGGAATTTACTCAGATGCCGAGCAGCAAAAGCAGCACTCTTTTGAGAATTTAGAGAAATTACAAGCAGAGTTAGCCGAATATATAGCCCAATTAAAGTTAGGTAATCAACAATATAATGAGCAAACTGTTGCAGAATTAGAGAATTCGCGGCAGGAATTTAAATCTCTACTCTTGGAATGGCAGTCTCAAGTGCAGCAACAGCAGCAGCAAACTTTGGAAAGTTTCTCACAACTCCAAGCAGAATTAACTGAGCAAGTTGCACAATTCCAATCAGAAACTCAACAACAAAAACAACAAGTATTTATAGATTTAGAGCAATCTAAACAGGAATTTATTTCTCAACTTAACTCGCAAACAACCCAATGGCAGTCAGAAGTACAACAACAAAAGCAAATAATTCTTGAAAATTTACAGCAGTTACAAGAAGAATTCACGAGTCAATTAGCACAATTACATTTAGAAAATCAGCAACAGAAAGAACAAGTATTTGCGAATTTAGAAAATTCAATATCGGAGGTAAAATCTCAACTTTCTGGGGTGCAGTTAGACGCTCAACAACAAAAGCAAATTATTCTTGAGAGTTTAGAGAAATTACAATTAGAATTTGCCTCGCAAATAAATGAATTATTAGTAGATGCTCAACAAAGAAAAGAGCTAGTAATTGAAAATTTAGAAAAATCCGGTTCTGAATTTGCTTCTCAATTTTCGCAATTGCAGTGGAATACCCAAGAACAAAAACTTCTAGTTTTAGAAAAGCTAGGAAGATTAGAGTCTGAGTTTGTATCTCAACTTTCAGATTTGCAAACAGATGCCCAACAACGAAAAGAGCAAATCTTAGAACAACTTTCTCATATTACACCCCCACCCTCCTCAAATCCTGTGACTGCGAAAGTAGAAGAAAAAATAGAAAAAATAGAAGAAGCTCCGCAACCAGCACCAGAGCCAGAAACGCACCAAGTACAAGATACTTTAAATGCTGACGATTACTTTAAACAAGCAGAAGTGCTGTTTTCAGAAAAACGCTATGAACAGGCGATCGCTCAATACGACCAAGCACTTAAAATTAAATCAGATGAGCCTGCAATCTGGTTAAAACGGGGTATGGCGCTAGCAAGGCTAAAACAATACAAAGATGCGATCGCCTCCTATGAAAAAGCACTGAAAATTAAACCCGACTATCATCAAGCTTGGTGCGATTTAGGCGTAGCCTTGGGATATTTGCGACGACACAAAGAAGCTTTGATTGCTTTTAACAAAGCCACTAAAATCAACCCAGATGATGCTGTGGCATGGTTAAACAGGGGATTAGCACTGGAAGATTTAGAACGATATGAAGATGCGATCGCATCTTTTGACAAAGCGATTCAACTCAACCCTAATTCTTATAAAGCCTGGAATAATCGAGGTTACGCACTAGTCATGCTTGGTTATGATGACGAGGCAATTGAAAGCTTTGACAAAGCCCTGAAAATTAAACCTGACTATGCCAATGCTTATTACAACAAAGCAATCTGTTACGCTTTGCAGGAAAAAGTAGCATTAGCTTTGGAAAATTTACAACAAGCTATCAATCTCAATCCTAGATATAGGCAACAAGCAGAAGCTGACATAGATTTTGATTTAATTGCCACAAATAAACGCTTTCAGGAGCTAGTAGGAAACACCAATGTGCGAGCGTAAACTCATTTTTTCTGGGTGGCAAATACGCACCATGCAATAAAAACCGTAAAGCTCAGGTAGCCTAACACAGTGAACCATTCTTGAGTGTTAGTAAAGTTGTCGTTCATCAATCAAATCAAGAAAATAAATCACTTTAGATTATTCTATTATGCACGTATAACAACACTCTTGATTTTTGCTAAATAAAATTAAAATAGAGAGATTTAATTGGGAGCATTCCACTGTTTTAATTAATACCTCAGAAGAGTATTCCTATACTAACGAAGCCTGCCTGTACAGGCTATGATTGTTTCTAGACTGCGCAGGCAGGCTTTGTATTTATAGCCCCAGGCTCATAGCCTGTGGGCATTGTAAAAAACAAGGATGCACCTGATTTATTTTCTCGACAAATAGTAATATTAAAGTTATTTAAGTATTAATTTGATTAGATATAGCAATAGCCAAAGTGGTTAGGACATTAACAAATGATAAAACTTAGACACCAATTTGTTTGTTATGAGTGAAAGTAAGAATGCGGCGCTATCTTTTTCTCAAAATCCACTTTTATCTACACTCAAAGCTGCTAAAAATCATCGGGTGTATACAGTTCAGCAAGATAGATGGTGGACATATGGCTTTTTGGGGGTGAATAAGCTACTTGATGATTTATTTAATTTAGAAATTTGTATTTAAGTAAAGATAATTTTTGGCTACCAAAGCATCTACTTTTTCAGAGAAAATGAGTATGCAGGATAGGAGTACAAAATGCGAGCAAAAATCCGCGATACAGAGATTTTCTTTGATGTAGAAGGTTCTTCTTTGGTAGTAGATGGCGATCGCATTCACACCAAACCAGTTGCCTTTTTGGTTCATGGAGGCCCTGGTGCAGATCATACTTCATATAAACCTGCTTTTTCTCCTCTTGCTCAAAAGCTGCAACTAGTTTACTTCGATCATCGGGGACAAGGACGTTCTGCTCGTGGACTAAAAGAAACTTACACTCTGAATAATAATGTCGAAGACATGGAAGCGCTGCGCCGTCACTTAGGGCTTGATCAAATCGTTGTCATTGGCACATCCTATGGCGGTATGGTTGCTTTATCTTATGCAGTTCGCTATCCTCAGCACATATCGCATTTAATTGTGATTGCAACAGCAGCTAGTTTTCGCTTCTTGCAACGAGCTCAAGAAATTTTGGCACAAAGGGGAACAGAGGAACAAAGGAAAATTGCTCAAAAACTGTGGGATGGCTCCTTTGAAAATGAAGAACAGCTGCGGGAGTATTTTAAGATTATGGGGCCGATGTATTCGCTAACTTACGATCCTTGTGTATCTGGTAAAAATTGGGATCGGACAATTCTGTCGGTTGATGCCATTAATGTTGCCTTTGGTGGCTTTCTACGCAGCTATAATCTACTTGACCAATTACACAAAATTACTACACCTACTTTAGTTATTGGAGGGCGACATGACTGGATTTGTCCTCCGGAATTTTCTGAAGAGATAGCTCAAGTAATTAAGAATGCTGACTTAAGAATCTTTGAAAATAGTGCTCACCTGATTCGGGCAGATGAAAAAGAAGCACTGCTAGATGCGATCGCTGGTTTTTTGATTTATAAACGTTAAGTTGAAGGTAATAGAGCTAGATTGTTTGCACCATTTGAGAGAGCCAGAGGCTCTAATTCTCGTTACCAGGTTGAACCTAGTAACGAGGATTTCTGGGCTGCCGCCACCAGGCTTGGGAGTTTTTCGCAACGACGTATAAATTAATGGAGTATACCCCTCTTTAGGCGGTTATAATATCAAAACTTTTTTCTGTATTCTACAAAGATGCGATTGTCAATCATAAATTGACTATAACCACGCACAGTCAAATCTTCATTGAGCCGATATACTCCACCAAGTCGAAATGGTAAAGTATTAGAATTCAACAACGAACTAGCAGAGACAGATAATTTCGGATTAACGTTAAATGCTACTTCAGCTACTACGGTATTTTCAGAGCCTCTACCATCTTTTGAGCCAAAGTTCGTATTATATAGTTTGAAATTATCTAAGCCCAAGATGTTGTTAACCAAATTATTTAATTCAGAAAGTATACCTCTATTGAGTTCATGAAGTAGACCTCGATTTAGCGATAGATTATTGACAGTATTCCCTCCTATTAAATTAACTATTTCTTCTTCACTTAATTTAGGAGTACTAGTTAATTGGAGATTTTCAAATAATTTGCAAGCTGGCCCTTCAACCTTGGCATCAACTATTATATTGCCAATTTCACCAAAGTTATTATTTGATAAATCTGCAAATTCTGATGATGGAAATAGAGCAGAGTGATTGGTAATTGGAGGATTGTCTATATTTGAAACTACAGAATACATCTCTACATTTAAAATCGGATCTAAGCCTTGGCTAGGAACAAATGAGGCAGTATTGGGACGGCTTGATACCAAGCGAAATTCAGTTGTATATAGGTTAATAGAACCACGATGTATATTAAATTCTCCTTTGGGAAGAGGGTTAAGTAATGTTCCATTAACAGCCATTTTCCCTGCAACAGAAAAGTTAAACAAGGGGCCTTTTAGGCGAACTTCATTATCTAAATTTAGCCGTAGGTTATTAAATTTAGGTATGGAAACAAAGTTTTGATTACCTTCGTTTGTTTTGATTGGTTTAGCAGCAGTTATTTGCTGATTAGCTTGTGAATCGCAAAGAGATGATGACAAAGGCGAATTTAATGATGTTATTTCTACTTTGGTATCTTCAAGGTTAATTTGTCCGCCAATTATAGGTGCAAGGGCAGAACCAGTAATTGATACCTGACCATCAATGTTCCCTCGAAAAAGATTTTTATACCGTAACTTTTGATTATTCAGAGTAATGGTTAAGGGTTTGTTTTGTTCTAAAATAGTAGAATTTTCAGGCTTAAAAATAGGAAGAAAACCTTGAATCAATACATTTGCATTAGCGACATTAGCTTGTAATTTATCAAATTGAATATGGTCAAAATTAAATAAGATGTTACCCGTCAAACTTTCGATAACTTTTTGCATATTAGATGCTGCAAACGCCGCTTTATCAAAATCAATAGCACCATTTATAAATGGTTTAATTTCTAAACCATTATTTATGTTACGCACAGTTCCTTTAGCATTAATTTCTACTGCTGCTTTGCCACCTGCCCAGTTCATTTGACCGTTTGTCAGAGCATTAATTAAAGATAATCCATCATCTTTAAGATTGACATCTAATCTGAATTCATCATTATTGGAAAATGCAGTTGTAAAAGGCAAAGTATACGGAATACTACCACCTAACCGTAGGGGATTTTGTGAATTGGTAGCAAGCAATTCTCCATTAAAATTTAATCGAGCATTATTGTAGCTAAACAAAGTTTGAGCTTGATTAATTGGGGTTTGGTTGAGGCTTGCATTTGTTAGAAATAACTCTCCAGCTACTTGGGGATTTTTATAGTTACCTGCCAAATTCACATTACTGTTGAAGTCACCTTGAATATCAACAGGCAAATCAAAAAACTTGCGTAGAGGTGATATGGGAATGTTCTGAGATACTAGCTGCCCAGATAGCTTGTCTAGCGCTGCTTGTCCTGAAAATGCTACCAACGATCGCCCAGATTCTAGCTTCAGAGGTGAAACTGCTAACAAGCCATTTTGGAAATTGCCTTGGGCGATCGCCTGCTCGACTTGATACTCGCCCCAGTTTAAATCTTGACTGCGCAAGCCATATTTAAATCCCAGCCCAGTGTGAGGGGAAAAGGCAACATCAACATTACCTAAAAACGTTCCTTGCAACTGAGAAAGTTCTGGTAATTGCAAGGCTGCTTGTTCCTGCGCTTGCTTTTGCCGTTGACTGATGTCTGCTAGCAATTTTAGTTGTTCTGACAGGTTAGCGTTATAGTTGCCCACTGGGGATAGTCGCAATACTTTTGCAGAGGCATATTCAGGAGCTTTAAGTCCTCTAGAAAAATCGGAAAGTTCAAACAAATGTAATGCTGCTAAAATATCTTGTAAATTGATGGGATGAGCAGTGATTTTTGCTTGTAGTTGGGGATCACTCTTCAGATTCAAACTCCCAGTCATTGACAAACGGCTTTGTGCCTTACGTAATTCACTTTCACTGAGGATGGCAGTACCGTTAGCATAGTGAAATTGTCCGGTAAACAATTCTGCTCCAATATAACCAAGGGCTGGTTGAGTAACGCTTACCACTCCTACTACTGCCGGATTTAATAACTCTGTAAGATTCAAATCAAAGTTACCATTGAGGTTGCCTTTAACTACTCCTAAACCGAATGTATCTGCTGGGGCAATGGCGAGTTTTTCGAGTGGAAGATTGCGTACTTCTGCTAAAGTGCGATCGCCTTGATTGGTTGTAGCACGAGCAATAGTTTGCCCTTGTTGTAATAAGAAGTTAGTGGGACGATAAGCATGATCTAGCTGTAATGTAATTCGGTCTTGTTTACCAGTTAGATTCAAAGATAAGCCATGGTTTTGGGCAAATTGTAATTGCCCTCTCAATGAAGGTTCAAAGGCAAAATCATTAACAGCAAATTGGTTTAATCCTAATTTACCTGCGAGATTAAGTGTTTCTAAATTACCAGTGATACGTCCGTTGAAGTTTGCTTTTCCAGCAACACGGATGGCGTTATCAGGAACAGGAATTGGCAGCGCACCCAAGTTAAAGTTGATCAGTTGAGTATTCAGCTCCAGGGTAGAAATACTAGGTATCATCTCTCCTGGAGCCTGCTGGACAAATACCCATCCATCTACTTTTATACCAGGAGCGGATGCTTGTTGGATTTGCAACTTATCTTTTTGCCAACGCAGTGAAGCTATAATAGGGCCAATTGGTTGGGGTTTTGCCGATGAAGGAATTTGTGCATTCCCTTGAGCTTTAATGGTAGCCTTGTTAATATTGTCCCAACTACCAGATACTTGCAAACTGCCATTGACTAGCCCTGATATATTTTTAGTAACTTTATCGAGCCGCAGATTACGTAAATTTACTACCAACCGATAGTCTTTACCAAAATTCTTAGCTGTAGCGCGAGCAACAGTTTCGCCTTGCTGTAACAAAAAGCTAGCAGCACGATAGTTTTTATCTAATTGCAAGCTAATTTTGTCTTGTTGCCCAGTCAGATTTAGATTTAATCCTTGGTTTGGCGCAAACTGCAACTGCCCGTTGAGTGTAGGATCAAAGACAAAATCATTAACGGCAAACTGATTTAGTCCCAATTTACCTGCAAGATTGAGTGTTTCTAAATTGCCAGTGATGTGTCCGTTGAAATTCGCTTTGCCAGCTAAACGAATAGCATCGGGAATCGGAACTGGCACGGTAGCCAAGTTAAAGTTTTGCAGTCGTGCATTTAAATCTAGATTAGAGATGGTAGGTATGCTTTTTCCTGGTAGCTGCTGAGTGAATACCAATCCATCTAACTCTAAACCAGGAATTGATGCTTGTTGAATTTGCAGTTTATCTCCTAACCAACTTAGTGAAGCCTTAATCGGCGCTACCGACAACAATTTTTGATTGGTAGCAAGTTGAGCTTGCCCTTGCACAGACATAGTAGCTTGGTTGACATTGTTTAAACTGCCAGATAGTTGCAATCTTCCACTCGCTAGCCCTTGCATATTGGCTGCAAACTGATTGAGCGAAATTTTTGATCCCTCTAAAAGTACTTGCCAGCGTTGCGGCAATATCCCCGCGACTTGAAACAGTTCTGCCTGTACACGAACATTCCCACCTGCGACAGAGAAAATCATATCTCTAAATAAGAGATTATTACCTGCAATATCAATATTTCCTTTTCCTGGATAGGTTGCTTGAGGTGCTTGCCACTGGAAATTGCCTCGAATCTTGTTTAGCTCACCATTAATCTTTCCATTAGCAGTTATTTTACCGTAGGTGAAATTTGCACCTTTAATTCCATAAGAACTAGCAATGGCATCTGCTGGCAAATCCTGTAATTGCAAATTCAAGGCAACTGGCAGGTGTTTATCTAGTTTGATATTTCCCTTGCCTACGATCGCACCACCATCTGCGGGAGTAACCAGGAATTTTTGTAAAATCAAGGCTTGGGGAGTCAACTGAAAATTAGCATCAGTTGTTGCAAAGTTAACTTTATCGACTTTGACGGGTTTAGTATTTCTGGCGATTCCTGTGATGATGGGTTGGGCGATCGCTCCCGTGATTCTCGTATCAACCCCAAATTCTCCTGCAACTGGTACAGGTGATTTGAGATCTAGTGTTTTTAATAAAGCTGTGGCGCTGACAGGAAGTACCTGGGCTTTGAGGTTATAACCATCTTGGGTGGTAAGGCTACCAGTTGCTCGCAGTGGTATTCCACCGTAACGCAACCTTATTTCTTCTAAAGTTATGCGTTCTCCTTGCAGTTGGAGACTACCATTTACATATGTAATTGGTTTAGGAATAGCATCAAATTTCGCTGCTAAATTTCGAAAACTCAATTTTCCACCAAACTGAAGCGGCTGGTTATTGGGAGGGAAATGAACATTTACATTGCTTGAGAGTCTGCCATTGAGGAGTTTAGCTGGCAGTGTCGGTAATAATAGCGTAATATCTGAAGCAAGAAAGTTTTGTGCTGCGGCTTGTAGCTTTATCTCTGGTAATTTTAAATTAGCATTGCCTTGTAGTTGCAGACTTCCTCCGGTTACTGGTTTTCCGGAGAAGTCAAACCCAATCAGTTGATAGTTGTCTTGCAATGAAAGATTGGCGTTGATATTTTCAATCTTCACAACACTTCTGACTTGATTTTGTAATTTAGAGTTGAGGTTGGCAGTTGATTTTTTTGGTGTTGCAAAAATTGAAGACAAATCCTCTGGTAAACTATAAGGGCGGCTGGGCTTGCCAATCGCTGAAAGGATAGCAGTGCCGTTTTGCACTTGAATATTAGGATTAATTTTGATTGGACTGTCTTTTAATCCTGTTTTTAGTTTTGACTGATTGATTTGTGGTATTGTCCATTGTCCTTGTTGATTTTGTGATAAAAAGATATTGGGGCGTTCAAGAGTAATTTTCAAAGGTAAAGTTTGAGTCAATAGAGCATCTAATAGGTTAAAGTTAACTACAATACGCTCAATATTGACTTGATTTGGATCTGTTGCTGTGGGAGAAATAGTAGAACGACCAAATATGATATTTGTGAAGCCGAATTTTTGGACTTTTCCTACTTCCACAGGGCGATTTAAAACATCTTGTAAGTTTTGAACAATCAAAGGCGAGAGTTGCTCGTCAATAAATTTATATGCCCACCAACTTCCAGCAAAAACCCCCACTAGAGTGGCTCCAGAAATAGCACAGCCACCTCCGAGTAGAATTTGTCGAGTACGTCTACTAATTCTTCTTTGAGGTTGATTTGTCATTGATTGCATCCTCATTACACAGAAGAAGGGGACTTTTGAACTCGGCCTGTTGACTTCAAAAAATATACAAGATAAAAATTCACTATTGTTAAGATGAATATTAGCACCAAGCTTTTATCGTCGCGCGATCACTATTTAAGTTAGCGGCGTGGTAAGGCTAAAAGTGCAACAAATAAGAGCTAATCAGTAAACAGAGTGTTCTTCCTCGTCATACTGATTTCCCTAATTGAAATTTTTTCAGCAAATAATCAGCAGCAGCTAAACCTGATAAAGCAGCACCCTCAATATTTGGCTGAATAAAACCATCTCCTGATATAACTAGTAATCCTGGCTTAGTTAAGGCAAGCAAAGGCTCACCGTATACAGTCTGTGGTTGACTAAAGCGCCATCGATGCACCTGAAACTCAATTACTTGCGAACCTAACCATTCAGATGCAGCTTCTAGAAGTTGATTGGCGATCGCTAAATTGTTTTTTTCCCAGTTAGTTTCGCTGAACTTGGAACTGGCATGGAGTGTAACTGCATTGCCTTGTGGTGAAATTCCCTTTTTGTGATTGCAAGCAATCCAGCTTAAAGGCTCCCCATCCAACTTCACACCGCCAGGATTTGGAATTAAAGAGGGCTGCGCTAATAGAGCAAGTACCGCAATACAACGATGGTAAACTACCTGTTCAAGTCGATGTCTCGATTGCGGTGCTAATTCAATTTGCGAACGATCCAGTAGTTCCAAAGTTTGGGGTATTGGTGGTGTCAGCAGTAACACATCTGCGGAAAAGTATTCGTTGTTTTCTGTCTTTACTTGCCAGCGATCGCTCCGCCATTCAAAACTAACAACTTTTGTATTTGTATAAACATTCAAGTTTTGAGCTAGATATTGGGCAATGCTGCGATTGCTATTGACTCCTCGATAGCAAATTTCACCATTGCTTGAGTGCTGATTGTAACTTGAGTAATCTCCTACCCATTCTTGAACGACTCCCTCTTGTATCCAACTCTTAACCCAAGATTCAAACTTGGAGTCAGTAACAGTAAAGGATTGAGCGCCGTAATCAAAAACACCTTCACCGTACTTAGGATTTCTGATGCGACGAGTCGCCATTCTCCCGCCAATTCCTCGACCTTTGTCAACTACAGTGACGCGAATATTTTGTCTTTGTAGAACTGTAGCTGCAATTAAACCGGAAATTCCACCTCCAATAACAAGGCAAGAGGATTGAGAAGACTTTTCAGGCATGGAGAAAAAACACAGACTACCTGCTCAAGGATATCGTAAAAAGGAACTGGGGGCTGGATTAAAAAATGTCTGATTGGTGTAGGCTTCTCGTCGCTACCAGTTGAATCTATAGCTTTTTGAGTATTGCATTTGTCCTTAATGTCTGTATAGTTGTTAATTTTTATTAAATTTACTTAAAATAATTCATATGGCTTTTAAGCCTCACTTAAAACATGAATTGATTGAGAAATACTTATGTCCTCGTCTAAAACTCAGTCTCATGAATCCGTTGGAACTGCTATACCGTCATGGCAAATCAAGCTACTCTATGACGGTGAGTGTCCATTGTGTATGCGAGAAGTTAACTTCTTGAAAAGGCGAGATGCAGGTAGAGGCTTGGTAGCATTTGTAGATATAGCAGACGAAAATTATACTCCCGAAGAACATGGAGGTATAGACTTTGCAACGGCAATGGGTCGAATCCACGGTATTTTACCTGATGGTAGTGTGATCAAAAACGTGGAAGTCTTTCGTCGAGTCTACGAAGCATTAGGGATGGGATGGGTATATGCTGCAACTCGTTGGCCTGTAATCGGCCCTATCGTCGATAAGCTATATGGAGTTTGGGCTGATTGGCGACTTGCTCTGACTGGACGACCGGATTTAGCGACAATTATTGCTGATCGCAACAAGCGTATTGAGTGTAGTACACAGGTACGCTGTCAACTAAGCGAGTAATGGTGACTGGTGATTCAGAACACGAATGGGAGAGGGGAATCGTGATTCGCGATCCTTCTCATTTTCCCCGTGTTCCTGAAAATATACGGTTATCCGCCCTATTTTTTTAATTTTATTTGTAATAAATTATTAATAATATTTACAAAAGTTTATTTTTATCAAATATAGGCTCTCAAATCAGTCTATCTTTCCTGCTCGCAATGCTTTCAGCCTGCTTTAACTGATTTTCTCAAATCTTATACCGAGTTTTTTAGGTATCTTCCTTTCGTAGGTAAACGGAATTCTACTTATGCTTAAGTTCCATGCATCTCAAGACTTGACGATGAACGTGCCTAATCAGGTAGTTCCAATTGAACATTATCTGCGTCAACCACAACGTTTAGTTGAGGCTGTTACTGATCGCACTCAGGTAGAACAACTGAGTCTCTCTGACTTTCGGCTCAAGCTTCGTCCTCTAAATTTCATGATGTTCAGTTTTAAACCTACAGTCGATTTGCAAGTTTTAGCGCAGGCAGACGGAACAATCCATCTGCGATCGCTTGCTTGTGAGATTCATGGAGTTGAGTACCTACAAAAGTCTTTCAAATTCAATCTTACGGGTAATCTATCGCCTGAAAGTAGGGAAACTGCCACATTGCTTAAGGGAAGGGCAGATTTGACAGTACAAGTTGAACTGCCGCCAGCTCTGTTACTAACACCCAAGTCAATTTTAGAGACTGCTGGTAATACATTTCTCAATGGCGTTCTTTTGACTATGAAGCACCGTTTGGAACGTCAACTAGTGCGGGATTATCAAGCTTGGGCTAAGGCGATGCAAGTTAGTGCAAACACCTCCACCATGATTCCCATCACAAATCCAGTGAGTTAGATTTGAATTTTTCCGAAATTAACAGTGCAAGTTTTGTAGTCATTATCAGCGTACAAATAAACGATTTATACTTAATTTTTTATATCTAAACTTCTGGGGAATATTACCCCACTCAAAAGCCCGGCTAGGATAACCGGGCTTTTTTGACACTCCCCCTCTCTGGAATCTATTGGGTTCTGGCTGGGCGGGGTGCAGGTTGTACAGTTACTTGCACGGTTTGTCCATTCCGTAGTAGTTGTATTTGTACATTGCTACCTACTCCACTTTTGTCAACTGCTTGTTGCACTTGTTCGGCTGCTGTCACTGATTGCTTGTTAATTTGCTGAATTACATCTCCTGGGCGCAGTCCAGCTCGCGCTGCTGGAGAACCTTGGACAACGCGAACAACTAAAACACCTGTGTCGGTGTCAACCTGGATATTACTGTTGGGAAGATTATTAATTTGTTGCCTAATTTCTGGTGTGAGTGCTATCATTTCAATGCCAATATAAGGATATTCAACTTTGCCCTCGGTAATTAATTGTTGGGCAATCCTTTGTGCTGTCTCAATTGGGATGGCAAAACCTATGCCTTGAGCACCTTGGATAATAGCGGTATTAACACCAATAACTTGTCCACGAGCGTTTAACAAAGGGCCACCCGAATTTCCAGGATTGATAGCTGCATCCGTCTGAATAAAGCCAATACCACGATCAGAAATTCCTAAATCGCTGACTGAGCGATCTATTGCACTAACAACGCCGACTGTAACAGTTCTTTGCAAGCCTAAAGGATTACCGATCGCGATCGCCCACTGTCCTGGTTGTACCTGCTTAGAATTTCCCAATTCTACTACCTGTAAATTGTTAGCAGGAACTTGCACAACGGCAACATCGCTGACGCTATCGGCTCCCAGAACTTTACCCTCCAATCTGCGACCATCAGAAAAGGTAACTGTTACCCTATCAGCGTTGTTAACAACGTGAGCATTAGTCAAAATCTGACCATTGGCACTAATTATAAAACCAGAGCCAACACCGCGTACGACTCGTTCTTGTGGTTGTGTTGGTACGCGATCGCCAAAAAACCTCCGAATAAATGGATCTTGAAAAACGTCTGGCACTTGAGTGCGTACAGTACGAGCAGTATTAATTTGCACTACTGCTGGTTCTACTTTATTTACGACTGCAACAACAAAATTGGTGTCTTCGGGAGTTGGTTCTAGGGGACGATTGTTGGTGGGTGTTGACTGCTGAACTTGTTGGGTAGTGTTATTTTCAGGAGTACTTCTGGGAACTTGTACCGAGCAGCCATTTAATAAACCTATGGCTGTTGCTATGAGTGGTAGCAGTAAGTGTTTTGCTTCTTTGCGCCAAGGGACTTTGCCTAGAAAATGGTTTGTTTGCAAAGCTTCTTTCTGAAGATTAATCGGTTGTTCTTGACTTTCGTAAAAGTTTAAATCAAAAGTATTCTGATTATTTTTTCTGCTTATTCTTTGCGTCATAGTTGTTAGGCTTTAATTTTAGATGTAAGTTATCTATTTGAGGATGTCTATTTTCAATTTTGATACTTTTTTGGTTTTTTTACCTCTGCCGAAAGGGAGCTATGAGCTATAAATTACCAAAAGTAATAATTTTATTGTGATTTTATGTGTTTTTTTAATATTTGTAGTCATTTACTATATATTATGGACTAATTTATAGGAATCCGGTTTGATTGCTGAAAAAATTAAGGAGGCAGTTTGCGGTGTAGATTTTCTGAGCGCAAAACTGCCGTTGTGTTATGACTTGAGTCTAACGCACCCAACCCTTGAAAACGGTGCTTTACGCTTCACGATCACACAGTCTACGTTTTTTTCAAAAATCAAATATGAGTCCCATATCAAAATTTTTATAGAAATATTTATTTAATTTTCACTTGCTTTTTATATTTACTCTTTAGGAATAATTTGTATTTAGCTTCTGGTAAAGACGATAAAAATAATAATAGCTACGTTTCTCAGTAATAGTAGCAATCAAACTAAATTGTTTTTATGAGTTACTAGTAGCATGATTTTCATTCTAGCATCTTTCTCATCGACCCAAGGCATACTTATTTTATCAGCATTAATTGCTATAAGTTTAGCACTAGCACACCTCTACTCTGGTTGGTTGAGATTCAAAAAAGTTCCTCGTAGTCGCTGGTTGAGTGCTGCTGGTGGAGTATCGGTGGCTTATGTTTTTGTGCATATTTTGCCGGAATTAAGTCAACATCAAACAGTGTTACAAGACTTAGGAAAGGGGATAATTCCATACATAGAATACCACGTCTATTTAATAGCTTTATTCGGTTTAACTATATTCTATGGACTGGAACGTTTAGCCACGTCTTCTCGTAACCAATTACAACGACAAGGGCAAGGTGATATAACTAGTAGCTCCATATTTTGGTTACATATCATCTCATTTGCTATTTACAATGCATTGATTGGCTATCTGCTGCTACATCGAGAAGAGCAGGGCATGATCAGTTTGCTACTGTTTAGTATAGCCATGACATTACACTTTGTTGTTAATGATCATGGTTTGCGCGAACACCATAAGCATCTTTACGATCGCATTGGGCGCTGGATACTAGCAGCAGCAATTATTATCGGTTGGGTGCTTGGTAGTAGAATAGAAATTCCAGCAGCCGCGATCGCTGTCTTATTTGCGTTTTTAGCAGGGGGGGTTATTCTTAACGTTCTTAAAGAAGAACTACCAGAGGAGCGGGAAAGCAGCTTTTGGGCTTTTATGTTAGGTGCGGCAGCTTATAGCATTCTCTTACTGGCTTTGTAAGCAAAGTGCGATCGCCTACCTCACATCCAGCTAAATTTTAGGGTGTTGCTGATTTAATATATGAAAATAATTTTGCGTCATGCCAAAATCCTTGTAGAAACTCGATATATCCCGTCTAGGCAACGCCAATTTTAGTCATCCTCATATTCTGCCCAAGAATTTGGAGTTTCTGACACCGCAACTTTTAGCTGTACATCCTGCGGCATCCGTTTTTTGGTTTCGTCGTATATAAATTTGGCAATCATCTCGGCGGTGGTTTCGTACTCAGGAGGCAAGACTTCGTTGAGAACGCAATGATCAAGCCCTCCTCTAGACACATCCTGTTTCGCCCAGCGTAAAGTTCTAAAATCAGCTACCATGACTGGATGCGGACAATATTCTGAGGAGTGCAACTTGGAGGATATTGCTTCGATTCGTACTTTGTAAGTGTGTCCATGCAATCTACCACAAGGGCCATCATAGTCTTTAATAAAATGAGCACTATCAAACGAGAATTCTGTTACTAGTTTCCATCTGGGCATTTTAACATCGCCTCAAAGCCAATCGTGAATACATTCTTTGTTGATCGTATACTCTGCTTCTAGACATCTTGGGGCAACAGGTTACGTCTTTGATGCAAAGGCATACGCTGGAGCTTCTATCGACTTCTTTCAGGGGATGTTAATACACAGATGACACACGTTGCACCAGAAAAGTTACTTTATCCAAGACCAAGACTATCAGTTTCAGCTACTAATAATTTACCTTCACCACTATAAATCCAAACAAAACCTTCTCCACCTCCTTTGCCAAAATGACCTAATTTCCGATAATCTTCTGTAATCCCACTTGTATATCCTTTGACCATGTCATAATCTGCAATTAAAGTTTCTCCTCTTTTTAATTCAATTACTTTGGCAGGTGCTAAAGTACCCGCGATCGCTTTTGCTATTTGCCCTGGCAAAGCTTTAAGAGCAATTCTCCATTTTCCATCCCCAGAGGCAGCCATTTGGCGGAACTTTAATTTTCTTGCTCCTATGACTACATTGTCAGAACAAAACTGAAATACACCATCATCAAATTCCCATTGTTCTTGTTCGGAAACTTCAATAGGTGTGTAATGCAAAAAATAACCTTTTTGTCTAGGTTCTAGGAGAACTATACCCAAACCTCTATATACAGGTGCATTAAATTCTATCTCTGTTGTTAAAGACACCCATATATCTCTCAAGCGATTATCAGTTTTATAAACATCATAAGTTAATTTACCAACACAACTATGTAATGTACCTTTTTGAATAATTACTCCAGAGTTTTCTAGTCTAATTTCCACTTGCTGAACAAGTGGAATAGTTTTTGTTGGATGGTAGTATTTATTTGTATCTTTGTTAATATTATTTTGCAGGTACCATAAATCTGTTGGTTCCAAAATTCTTACTTCGTGGTGCATAATTTCTGTCTCCGTTGACAATTAAGTTTAGGTGTATAAATTTTTTTAGTATTTGTCAATACTTGTAAGAATTTATAACGGTGTAAGCTGAGAGCAGATATACGCAGACACTCAAGCGCTGAAAAGCAGTGTAGTGGCAGATAGATGCGTAGCGATAAATTTTAAGATAAATGTTTAAGATAAATGAAGCAACCATGATTATAAAGACCGTAGCATTTCCTTATATCTGTTTAATCGTCTCATAACTGAAAGTGCGATCGCTTTTTTACTATCTCATTATTACTATCACCCTTAAGATAGGGTTGAATTTATAAATTAATGATTAAACTAGCAGTAATGGCACGTTTACACACTCGCTTGAATGCATTGGCTCCTGTGTTAGGAGCTTTTTTATTAGATATTAATAACTGCTTAATAACTGGATAAATAATGTAGAAGACTCCACTATTACATTGCTAAATAACTGAGTGGAAATAAATATAATGTGAGTTATGAAAAGTAAATACGCTTCAAACCTTTACCAATGAACACAAGTTGTTTGTGAGAAAGCCTATGCGCGATCGCGTTATACCGAGATTTTCTTGGGGCATGGGTAAGTTCGTTCGGTGCGGACAAAATGGCTAGATCACAAAATTTATTTTACATTTATGCCCTCGATTAGTTCGTTCAAGCTACTTGTGTCAGTTCATTTATGTAAATATTATATCTTGAATCTATAGTTTTAGTCTATACAACGGTATTGTAAGTATACAGGCTCAAAACATTGATATTCCGTATTAATGATAAAAATATATGTTTAATAAAATTAAAAAAGTTAAAGATTACTACTTAAATAATAAAATATATACAAACCTACTTTTAAGTGTACCCATATATTCTTAAGCTAAAAGTCAATTACAGCTAACTTTGCAAAGTAGATGTTTTTGACTCTGTCTATGGTAGAGTCAGTAGGTATAATTTGATGTTCATTATATTACTTCAGCTAGAAGAAGTATGATAAATTTCTTATTATTATAAGAAGAGGTTAAAAACTTGGATTTTATTAATGTTTAATTATTTTATGAAAGTAAAAAATAATAATATAAAGTTCTTTAACACAATTAATAAACAATATATCTAGTTTTGTAAATTTAATATTTTTACTAAATTAATGTCAAATCTTTTTAATTATGATTAAACTTGACGATAAACAAACTACCAATAATACTAATACTCGAAACAATGGAATACTTCAAAGCCTTTGGAGAGCGAAAGTCTTACTAGGTTTAGTAATGTTAGCTGTGGTGGTAAGGGCTTGTTATAGTGATGGGCAACAAACAGTTGCTCTTCCAGGTTTAGTCTCCACTACAAATGTAGTTAGCAACACTGAGGAATTGATTGGTAAAAGTGTAACAATTAAAAGCAAACCTTTACAAATAGTTGGTTTGAGTTCCTTTACAGTTAGCGATCGCCGATTTTTTAGTGGAGAACCGATTATAGTTGTGAATGCTTCTGGAAAGTCCTTTGACTTACCCAAAGATCCAAATGTAGCAGTTCAAGTGACGGGTGAGGTTCGCAACCTTGTAATTTCAGAAATAGAACGAGAGTTTAAGCTCAGGTTGCAAGATGAAAATTATAGAGATAGCATCAACAAACCTGCGATTATAGCTCGCTCTATTATGCTTTCTCCTACACCGACTCAAATCCGTGCCAATATTAGTGCATATTCAGGTAAAAAACTAGCAGTCATTGGAAGAGTTGAAAATATTCAAAGCCCAGTTTTGTTTTCAGTTAAGGAAAATCGACTATTTGGCGGGGAGAATTTGCCAATTTTATTAAATACACCACCAGCGATAGCTATTAATAAAGGGCAGACAATAGCAGTCATCGGTGTAGTTCGTCCGTTTGTTGTGGCTGAGATTGAACGAGACTACAAAGTAACTTGGGATTTGCAGGTGAAAAGACACTTAGAAGCACAATATAATAATATGCCCGTAATCATTGCCCAAGCTATATATCCTTCAGGAATTTAGCCTTGAGTATTAGGAACCTCTTCCGTTGAGCGATCGCCTGACTACCCACTTCTACAGTTTGGATTTCTCTACCAGTGATATAAAACACGAAAAAAAACTTTTTTTGCGTCTTTTTACTTATATAATGAGATTGTTAACGATTAAATAAATTTCCCCTTAGCTGTGATAAGCAAGGTTTGGAACTTGCCTGGCAGCAAAAGACTAGCGTACAGGAACCAGGTGCCAGGAAAAAGCTTTAGAAGTGGATGGTGTATTTGAAAAATTGTGCCTGCACTAACTAGTGTTGGTACTAATTTTCAATTATTTATCCTAATTGCAATGTGAGAAAAAATTGCCTTCTTTTTGTCAAAGCCAAGTTATTTCTACCTAAAGGCAGGTGAGTAATATTTTGAAAATTTACACAATCATGACTATTGGGTAAAAACTCTCCAGTCTCAGGTTTTGCATCTTGTCCTATATTTCTTAATACTTTAAAACCGTCCCTTGTCAAGTGTTTGACAAGCTTTTGCTGGGGTTTCAAATCAAGATGAAGCACAAAACTTTTGCAAGTAAAATTTAGCTATATAGACTATCTCATGCTCAATCAAATCATCCAAGCTCTGCTCGCCAGTGCTGGTATTTTGTGGAAATCATTTTGGGCATTAGTGTTCGGGTACACGATTTCTGCTGTCATTCAGGTACTGGTTAACCGCTCTGGAATGGCAAGAGTTTTAGGTAAGCGCAGTTGGAAACAAGTTACTTTAGCTGGGTTATTTGGTTTTATCTCTTCATCATGTTCATTGGCAGCGATCGCTGTTTCTCGTTCTATTTTAGTCAAGGGTGCGCACCCAGTAAATGCTCTGTGTTTTCTGATTGCTTCTACAAATTTGGTAATTGAATTGGGAATTGTTTTGTGGGTGCTGCTAGGTTGGCAATTCCTGGTGGGCAATTTTTTACTTGGCATTTTGATGATTGTCTATGCCTACATGATGAATCGTTTTTGGTTTCCCAAGCAGTTGGCAGAAAAAGCCAGACAACACGCTCAAATACGCCACCAAGGCAAGGGGATACAGCACAACAAAAGTTTGGAGAACAAAAACTGGTGGCAAAAATTGTCTTCAAAAGATGGTTGGAGAGCGATCGCCGATGCCTTTTTTGAAGAATGGAAAATAGCATATAAAGGAATTTTGATTGGGTTTATCTTTGCAGGCTTGATTTATGTCTTTGTTCCTACGAACTTCTGGGATACCTTATTTTTGCAAGCCGATCACAATATACCTTCGTTGCTAACAGTAATAGAAAATGCTTTGATTGCACCGATTATCGTTTGCTTGATTTGTATTGATTCGATGGGTAGTATACCCATAGCTGCTTTACTGTGGTCAAAAAATGCTTCCTTTGATGGAGTGATGAGCTTTTTAGGTGCTGACTTGGTAGCAGCAACCGCAATCTATTTGCAAGTCAAATACTACGGTTGGAAATACGCAGCTTATCTTTCTGGGCTATTGTATGTCTGCATAGTAGCAGCAGCAATTACAGTACATGAAATTTTTGCTCTTTGTGGCGCACTTCCTGTGGAACGAGCTACACTCACACAGGTGTATAAGTTTCACATTGATTACACTTTTTGGCTCAATATGATCTTTGCTGTATTTGGTGGTGTATTGCTGTGGTTGCACTGGCAAAACAAACATGTCTATCAAGCTGGCAATACTGAACAATACTCGCAACAGGAGGTAGCAAAATCATAATACACAGTAGTAGTTAATACTAAAATTTATGAGTATTTAGTTATTAATGATTTATATCAAGACAGGAAAGTAGCTACGATGGAACACATATGGTACAAAAACGCAATTATTTACTCTCTAGATGTGGAGACATTTGTAGACTCCAATGGAGATGGCGTAGGTGATTTTCCGGGGCTGACGAACCGACTTGATTATCTGGCTGGGTTGGGAATTACTTGTTTGTGGTTATTGCCATTTTATCCTTCCCCTAATCGTGATAATGGTTACGATGTAATGGACTACTACAATGTTGATTCTCGATTAGGAACTTTAGGAGATTTCGTAGAGTTCATGCATGAAGCGCGAGAAAGGGGTATTCGCGTGATTGCGGATTTAGTAGTGAACCATACTTCCGATCGCCATCCCTGGTTTATGGCAGCACGATCAGATCGAAACTCTAAATATCGCAACTATTATGTTTGGACAGAAGAACCACCTCAGGGAGACTCACACACGGTTATTTTTTCTGGAGAAAAAGAAAGTGTTTGGGAGTACGATGAACAGGCAGGAGCTTATTACCTACATCATTTTTATAAAGAACAACCAGATTTAAATATTGCTAACCCGGCGGTGCGAGAAGAAATTTGCAAAATTATGGGTTTCTGGTTGGAGTTGGGCGTATCCGGTTTCCGCGTGGATGCTGCTCCCTACTTGATAGAAGGAATGGGTATTCCAGGTGCAGAACCATCCGATTTAGAAAATTTTCTATCCGAGATGCGGGAGTTTGTTTCATCTCGTCACGGTGATGCAGTACTGCTAGGAGAAGCAAACGTTACACCAGATAAACTTTGTACCTATTTCGGGGATGGCGATCGGATGCAAATGCTGTTTAACTTTTGGTTAAATCAGCATATGTTTTTGGCTCTTGCCCGTCAGGAAACAACACCTTTATGTGATGCACTCAAGTCTCTACCAGATATTCCCCATACCACACAATGGGTAAATTTTGTCCGCCATCACGATGAGCTTTCTTTATCTGAACTTACCCAAACCGAACAACAAGAAGTATTTGCCGCTTTTGCGCCTCAAGAAAATATGCAGATTTACGGACGGGGTATCCGTCGCCGACTACCACCCATGCTAGGAGGCGATCGCCGTCGCATAGAACTAACTTACAGTCTGTTATTTAGTTTACCTGGTACGCCCCTAGTACGTTACGGTGAAGAAATTGGTATGGGTGATGACTTGTCTTTACCGGGTAGAAGTAGTGTTCGTACACCGATGCAATGGTCAAATGAAGAGAATGGAGGCTTTTCTACTGCCCCAGTTTCTGCTTTACCACATCCTGTAATCTCTCAGGGAGAATACGGCTATGAGGAAGTCAACATTGCTACCCAACAGCGTCAACCAGATTCTTTAATTAATTGGATGGAACGGGTAATTCGCATTCGCAAGCAGTGTCCGGAATTAGGGCGGGGTCAATGGCATATTCTAGAAACAGATGAACCTAGCGTTTTTGCCCATTGTTGTGAGTGGAATGGCAATGCGGTAATAGCAGTTCATAACTTAGCAGATAAAGTCTGTAACGTTACACTCAAATCACCGCAGTACCAACATTTAATCGATTTATTTTGCAATTGTCAGTATGAACCACTCGATGGTGATGTTCACTCCATACCCTTATCAGCATACGGCTATCGTTGGTTCCGAGTTAACAGTATGCTCTCATTCGGCTAACAAAAATATTAATCATTGCGATTTTGCCCAAGTTGGTAGAGCAGCACAATTGCCACAATGGCTCCAACTAATCCGGCTGCGATCGCATTAACCATTGCTTGAATGGAAATAATAGTAGACGGTGGGATCATTGCTCCCTGGGTTACCATCGTCGCAGTTGGGTTGGGAGTAATCACAGTCGAACCTTGAGGCAGCGTCAACATTTTGAAGCTCAATTCACCAACTCGCCCTAGAGCAATCAGTACTGCGATCGCCATAATACTGAGATTGGCAAGCAGCCCCAACTTCAGATCTCGGCTTATTTGAGACTTGGCTGGGCGCAATTCCCGAATTGTTAGCTTATTTGCTAGTTGCGTATAGCGAAAACACCAGTAAATACTAAAAATCAAAATAACTAAACAAGCGATCGCCAACCATATACCAAATGAAAATCCACCACCTTGCTGTTGTCTAGGATTAAACAGCACAGATGTGACTACTACTAAAAGCGGAATAAATCCCAGCAGAGCTTGCAACCAGAAGCCAGCCCAGCCCAGCCAGCGCATAGAACGAGCAATCTGTTGGGGAGTAGAGCTAACTGTTTCGGTTTTAAGGAAGTCAAACATATACAATTTTGAATTTTAGATTTTGGATTAAAAATTGCTTCTGTGTTCGGCTTTTGTGAATATATCTGTCGCAATCAATTTTTTAAAAAAGAAATGAAAGTGAATCTTCTCTTCTGCCTTTCAAGACAGATGTGAATTTACCTTATTCATCGCCATTCCGCGACGGCTACCGAAAAGATGGGCATAAACGTAGGAAAATACACAGCCAACTAGGAAAATTTGGCATGTCAGATAAATCCACAACAACAGAATCATGACGCTTCCGATCACGCCATAGGATAGGAAATGGCTACCGATTGTAATAATGCTATTGCTAACTAATTGTTGCAACACCACCAGCAGTAAGGCGGTAAGTAAAGCACCTAACCAGACATCACGCCAACCTACATAAACGGATGGCAAAATTTTGAATAAAATACAAGCAGTCAGAGCTAGAATAAAAAAAGTTGAGCCAACATGAAGCCCCTGAGATAATTGCAGTTCGTCAATCTGGATCAAGAAGAAGGTTTCTCGGAAGGTGGCGACTAGCTTTAGGATAGCTTTGATGGCAATATTTGAGATTAATGAAGTCAGCAACAATAAGGCGGTTCCAAATACCAACGTAAAAGACAGAAGTTGGTTCAGAACAAACGCAAGCATCATCCTATGAATTGTTGCTGATTCAGAGGTTGTACCATGCGATCGCCAAATTTTATTGACTGAATTCCTGAGAACGGCAAAAACTGTACTGGCTGCGGATAAGAGCAATCCAAATCCAATAATTCCCGCTCCGACACTGTTTTGGTTGAGGGCAATCACAGTTCCTTTCACCAGATCGTGAACTTCTGGAGGCAGAAACCGATCTACTACTTGTTTGAGGTATTGAAATGCTTCAGAATTGGGTTCAATTACTGAACCGACAACGCTTAGGATTATTAATAGCATCGGAAACAGTGAGAAGAGGGCATAATACGATAGGGCAGCTGCCATACCGGGGCAATTATCTTGATCCCACTTCAGCCCTGTTTTGATTAGGAGTTGAGCCGGTTTTGAGGGTAGAATATTGGCTCGAATATATCGAATCATAAGAACTGATTTCTGGTTCAGAGTTACAAGTTTAATCGGGAGGAACTTCAGCTTAAAGTTTGTAACCAATTTTACGTAAGAATTCCTGCCGTGCTTTTACATCATCAGCACTTTCTACACCCTTGGGTGAAAATCCATCCACAACACCTAAAATACCGCGACCTTGTTCTGTTTGGGCGACTATCATCTGCACAGGGTTTGCTGTGGCACAATAGATATTACAAACCTCTGGACACTGTTTAATAGCGTTCAAAAAATTGATGGGATATGCCTCTTTTAAGATAATGATAAAGCTATGACCAGCAGCTAAAGATTTGGCATTTTTTATTGCTACTTCTTCCAAATTTCTATCATTACCTGTAACTCTAATTAGACAAGGGCCAGAAGCTTCACAAAAGGCTATTCCAAATTTGACTTGGGGAGAGATACCCACCATAATTTCATATAAATCTTCTACTGTTTTAATAAAATGGGTTTGACCAATAATGATATTACTTCCTTCTGGAATCTCCATTGCTACTGATTTTACGTCCATATTATTTTCTCCAAATAGAAGGTAGAAAGCAGTCTAGTTTGTTATGGCTATGCAAGTTTGAGAATTTAAATAAGCACCGCAATCTGGTGGTGTGTTACGCGCTGCTTTAACGCACCCTACGGTTGAAAATCACTTTATAAATCATTTTCAAAATTTTATCTTTAATGATGTCCATCTATTTCCTTCTAGTAAAGCCTATATGTTTGACATATGTTGTTTAAATTTTATTGCATAATTTCTACTAGATAAATTTTGATAAAAAATAGGCGATCGCATTCTCTACAGAAATAGTTTTTTGTATTTTTAACTAACTCTGATTAATTTGGAGCGAACTAACGGGAATAACTCCTTATTTTTCAAGAAGTAGAAGTTATCGGTTACTACAATTATGTAACATCACAACAACACAGGAGATTTGCTAATTATTAAATTTTACTGATTGTATTGCAGACAATCGAGAATTAAATAAAAGCCTAAAGTTAAGTCTTAAAATCAAGTTTTACCCTTTTAATATAAGACAAAAATACCTTATTTTTTAAATACTGGGTGCAACATTAATTTTTGACTCAGACTAAATTTTGTCAATCCTTTTGTATGCCCGCTTGCAAGAGTGGGCTTTTTACTTCACTAAACTAGTTGACGGCGGAATAGGTAGGTACTTACCCCTAAAAGTATGATTGCAAAGATTAATAAAGCAAGAGCATTGGGCCATAGTACCTCCAAGTCAACTCCCTTGAGGAGTAAACCCCGTGAAATGCTGACATAATGTCGTAGTGGATTTAGCAAAGACAAATATTGAAAGAATACAGGCATACTTTCAATGGGTGTCACAGTTCCAGAGAGAGTATTGACTGGCATATTGATGAAAAAAGCAGTGAGTTGAGTGCGGATTTGGTTGGGTGAAACCGTTGCTAGCAAAATGCCGATGCTAATGCCGACAAAGATAGATACGCCCGAAAGAATCATGAATAAATAAAAACTACCACGGAAGGGCAGGTTAAATACTAAACGTGCTATTCCCAAAGCGATCAAAACATCACCAATCAATAAGATGAACAAAGGTACGACTTTGGCTAGCAAAATTTCCCAATCGGCAGCAGGCGTCATTAGTAACTGTTCTAGCGTGCCTGTTTCTTTCTCACGTACCACTGTAGCAGCAGCTACCAAAGAACTCATCAGGGTTAAAACTAACCCCAATACACCTGGAACAAAGAACCAGCTACTAATTAAACCAGGATTGTAGAGAAAACGAACCCTGGGTTGAATTAATGGTGGAGTATGATTTACTTGCTGCTGGCTGTAATTATTGATAATTTGAGCAGCGTAACCACTAGCAATCCCGGCAGCATTGGCATCAACCGCATCAATTAAAATTTGGATTTCGGCAGTTTGTCTAGAACGTAAATCATAGTTTAATTTTGGAGGAATAACTACTCCGGCAGTGATGCGCCCCGTTCTAACGAGATTTCCAAGTTCTTGCTGAGTGTTGCTATAACTTTTGACAACAAAAATACCATTCTCAGTCAAAGCAGAAATCAGTTCTCGACTAGCTGATGTTTTGGAATAATCGACAACTCCTAATTTTAGGTTGTTGACATCGGGGCTGAGAGCAAAGCCAAAGACGAGCAACTGTATCGTGACTGGGAAGATTAACATAAAAATAAGTTGTTTATTTCCCAGAGTTTGGTTAATTTCTTTGACTGCTAAAGACCAAAAACGGCTATCTAAAAGACGCCCTATTAGTTTTATATCTGCAACACTCGTAGTTGTTGCTCTTGCTATTTGTGGTAGTTGCATTCGCCAAATTTGGCGGCGAGCAATAACAAAAAACAATCCACTAAATAAAAACAATACTAGCGGTACATACCAAACTCCTGCCCAACCTGTGCCTCGCACAAGAGCATCTCGTGTCAATTCGATATAGTAACGAGCAGGAACGAAATAGGAAATTAATGATAACGGAAAAGGAATATTTTCAACCGGATAAATAAAACCAGAAAGCAAAAAGGCTGTTAAAAAACCAATAGTTGCCACTGCCTGAACTGCTGCACTTTGAGTATTAGTGCGTACACCCATTAATAAGCCAAACATAACAGCAGCACTTAAAAATAGTGGTGTGCCGATGAGTAGAGGTGTAGGATCTCCGGCAAAGCCTAAGCTAAAAATGAGTGAACCCAACAGCAGTAGAAAAACAGCCTGACCAAGACCGATAATTAAGTAGGCAAGTCCTTTGCCAAGTAATAATTCCGTAGCGCTCATACTGGTAGTGTAGACTTGCAGAATCGTTCCCTGTTCTTTTTCCCGCACCATCGCGATCACCATCAGCAAAGATGGAAAAATCCAGAGAATAACAGCATAAGCTCCAGGCACAATATATAGAGATTCTTTTCTGCCAGGATTAAACCAGAGCCTAATCCGGGGAACAACTGGATTGGTAAACGGTTGCAATCCGCTAGTTTGCAAGAAAAATCTTGTTGTAGCACGGATGCTGTTTTGAATTACTCGCGCATTGTTACCATCGGTGCCATCAACTAAGACTTGGATAGAACTGGGTTTACCTGCATTGATATTGCGACTGAAATCTGGTGGAATAATTACCACAGCTTTTGCTTGCCCACTCGCTATTACTTCCTCTGCGTTGCCATGCAAGCTAGTAGGATGAAATTGGTTGGTAGCAAATAAACGCTCAATGTAGGCACGACTTGTGGGAGTGCGATCAAAATCTTGAATAGCTAGAGGAATATTTTTTGCTTCTAATCTGATTGCAAAACCAAATAGAAGCAACATCGCAAGAGGTAATGCAAAAGCCAGTGCCACAGTCAGGCGATCGCGCCGAAACTGCACTAATTCTTTCATACACTGGCTGAGGATGCGTTTCATAGATAAAGGCAGAAGGCAGAGGGCTTTTTCGCTTTTGACTTGTTCATCTCTGTGTAGTGCGTTTGACAATGCCAATAAAGGCATCTTCGAGAGAGAAGGGAATGCGACGCAGAGATTGAATTTCTAAATTCGCAGATTGGAGTAATGAACGCACTTGGGCAAGTTCTAGATCGAGATGCTCCAAGACTAGGTGTAGCTTGGAGCCAAATAGCGATACTTGCCACGGTTGAAAGTGCAATTTCAGCAAGTCGTAAGCAATATCTAAGCGATCAACTATGATTTCTATCAATTGTCCTGGCTGTTCGGCTTTAATCTCTGTCGGTGAACCCTGAGTAACCATTTCACCCGCCACCATAAACCCCATCCGATGGCAATGTTCTGCTTCTTCTAAGTAGTGCGTTGTCACCAAAACTGCTGTACCGTGACGGGCAAAGTCTTCAATTAAGCGCCAAAATTGACGTCGCGCTAAGGGATCGACACCGGATGTCGGCTCATCTAAAAATAAAATCTCTGGTTCATGCATTACCGAAGCGCCAAAAGCAACTCGTTGTTTCCAACCCCCTGGCAACCTACCTGTGAGCATATTTTCTTGCCCAACTAATCCACAGGTTTCTAATACCCAGTCTATTTTTTTACGTCTAACTCGACGAGGTATGCCGTAGACACCACAATAAAATTCTAAATTTTGAATGAGGCTGAGATCATCGTAGAGTGTAAACTTTTGGCTCATATAACCGATGCGCTGCCGTACCTGTGGACTCCTTAGGTTTCCTACCTTACCAGCTAACGAAACTTCTCCGGAAGTAGGACTAAGCAGCCCGCATAGCATTTTAATTGTAGTAGTCTTGCCAGCACCATTTGCACCCAAAAGCCCGTAAATTTCACCATAGCCAACTTGTAAATTTAACTGCTTGACTGCATGGAAGTTACCGAAGGTTTTCCAGATATTGTGCGCACCAATAGCGGTGGAAGACGCAAAGAGAGAAAAACTCCTCACCTCCCCTTGTCTCCCTCTCCCCCCCTCCTCTTCACTGCGGGGAAATGGAATAAACTTTGGATCTGAGCCTTGTTGGCGCAGGCGAGTGACAAAAACGTTTTCGAGGGTTGGTTGTGCTGGTTCGATGGTAGCTTGAATTTGATTTTGCTTGAGGATGGATTGAATGTAAGCGATGTCAGTGTGAAGATTTTTGACTAGTACATCCAAGCGATCGCCAAAAGTTTGAACATCGACAATATTACTTATATTAGTGGTTACAGCATCTAATAAAACACGTTCAGTGATTCCTAAATCACTAGCACGCACTTCTAAACGCTGCAAGCCCAAACTAGAACGCAGTTGAGCTAGCGTTCCAATTTCCTGAATCTTCCCTTCATACATCAAAGCAATACGATGACAGCGTTCTGCTTCATCCAGATAAGGAGTAGCAACTACAATTGTTACTCCCTCTTGAGACAAAGCTGCCAAAATATCCCAAAATTCCCGACGCGATACCGGATCTACGCCTGTAGTGGGTTCATCCAAAAGCAATACTTCCGGTTCAGCAATTAAAGCACAGCAAAGAGCTAACTTTTGTTTCATGCCACCAGATAACTGCCCTGCTAAACGACTACTAAATTTTTCTAAGCTCATCAATCGCAAGTATTTGGCGCGACGCTCTCGAAAATGATTTTCTGAAACTTGACGCAACCCAGCACTGTAATACAGGTTTTCATCGATACTTAAATCCAAGTAGAGAGAGAATTGCTGTGTTAAATAACCCGTTCCCAAACGTGCTTGTTGGGGAGAGTAATTAAGTACTTTCACATTACCTGTTGTTGCCTCCATTACTCCACCCAAAATGTGAAAGGTTGTGGTTTTACCTGCTCCATCAGGGCCAATTAATCCAAATACTTCTCCTCGGTTAACTTTAAAATCGATACCACAAACAGCAGTAAATTTACCGTATTGTTTATATAATCCTTGAACTTGAATAACAGGATATTGATGAGTTTTGATAAACTCCTCCTTTCTCTTTTTTGTGTACTTTGTGTCCTAAGCTGCGGGTAGACACGTAGACGGACGTAGTGCGGCTTCAAGGTAGAGTAGTGGCTTCTGTAGACGGGCTTTGCCCGGCTTCCCGTAGGGTAAGTAGCCGCTTGCACGTCTATGTGGTTAATTAATTCTTTTTTTCAATCTCAATTACTGCATCAGCAGGCATCCCTGGCTTGGCAAAGCCACCCGATTGCTCGATACTCAGTTTGACACCAAATACTTGTTTTACCCTGTCTTGTTTAAAGTAAATATTCTCTGGTGTAAAAGAAGCTTGGGTATCAACAGCACTGACGCGAGCATTCAAGGGCTGCTTGGGAAACGAATCAAGCCAAACTTTAGCTGGTTGCCCTATTTTAACTTTTCCAATTTCACCTTCCGGAATAAAGCCGCGCATATAAACTGTATTCGGATCAATTATCGTTAGCAGAGTCTTGCCACTACCCACAACGGCTCCCGGTTCTACAGTTCTGGCGGTGACAACTCCATCTATAGGGCTTGTCACGTTCAGGTAAGCAATTTGAGCGAGAATTTGTTTTTCGGTGGCTTGGGCATTTTTGACTTCGGCTTGGGCTACTGCTAGTTGAGCTTTAGCAATATTCTGCTGCTCGCGTAAAGCTGCAATCCGGGTTTTGCTAATATTCGGGTTAAGTTTTGTCGTTTGTGCTTGTACCAAAGCACCTTCAGATGCCTTGACTTTTTTATTTGCGGCGCTAACTGCTGCTTGTCGTGCTTTAACGGTAGCTTGGGCTGTTTCTAAATTGGTTTGAGCTTCGTCAAATTGTTGCTGGCTAAAAGCACCATCGCGGTGTAGTTGAGCGACGCGATCGCGGTTTATTTGCGCCAATCTGGCATTGGAAATTGCTTGCTGTAAGTCGGCTTGGGCTTGACTCAACTGTGCTTCGGCTGCTGCAACTTGAGATCTAGCTTCGGCGATGATACCTTGAGTGTTGTCTTGGGCTTGTTGCCAGTTGAATTGTGCTTCCTGAATTTGGGCTTGAATCACGCTGATTTGCATTCGTGCTTGTTCTACTTGTTGCTCGGCAGCTGTGATTCTGGCTTTTGCACCCTGGAGTTGGGCTTGGATTTCCTCGTCGTCGAGTTTTGCCACTACGTGTCCTCTAGTGACGCGATCGCCTTCACGCACAGCTACAAAATTCACGCGCCCAGAAATTTTTGCCCCAATGTCAGTTTCATAACCTTCTATTCGTCCGCTCAATTCCAAGCCAGAGGGTTGCGGACGAGATAAATAATACCAAGTTGGCGTGGCGATCGCTGCTGCCATTAAAATTCCACCCAAAATTAACAAAGGCAGCTTGAGCTTACGTCCGGAAGGCGGCTCAATTGGTGGTTCGTGCTGTTTTGGTTCTACTAACTGCTGTGGTTCCTCCCCTTTTTGGGACTTAGGAACAAACTGGGTTGTCATAGCTTTTTCCTTGGGTAGATCTTACAAACAAAGGCAGAGGGCAGTGGTACCCTGCGGGAACGACTACGTCGAACGACTCCGCTCACCAACCAGGCAGTAGGCAGTCCCTATGAAACAAGCTTTACCGCCAGGCATGAAAAAGGTATTTTCCCCTACAACGCCACATGCTTTATGCCGGGAAACCCTTTCGCCAGTCGCTACAAGTCGGCACTAGACGCGTTCGCCGTCAGGCGTTGCGTTAGCTAGCGGCTTCCCGGAGGGTAGCCGCCCAACGCGCTGGCTCACCACCGCAGTGGCTCCCCCACACCCTTACACCCTTACATCCCTCTTTCAAGGCAGAAGGTAAAACATCAAACTTTTAAAGCCAATCCCCAGTCCCCAATCCCTTTTACTCTTTAAAATTTGTAAACCTCGCTTAGATATTTATTAACTAAAATTACATCTATCTGGCATCTGTTTGTAAGATCAACATTGTTCAGATTTAAATTTTAATTTGTTCGGCTCGCAATTCCTAACTCTTGTCAAGATAAATTAACTTTTTCCAATGAAAATATTAATTGTTGAGGATGATGAGTTTGTTGCTCATGCACTTGCAGCTGTCCTTACTAATTACAATTATGCTGTAGAAATTGCCTTAGATGGTCAGGCAGCATGGGATTTGATACAGACATTTGATTATGATGTAATTCTATTAGATGTCATCTTGCCGAGGATAGATGGAATCACTCTTTGCCATCAAATCAGATCCCACGGTTTACGAATGCCAATTTTGTTGTTAACAGGTTGTGATAGCAGCCACGAAAAGGCTATTGGGTTAGACGCAGGTGCGGATGATTATCTTGTTAAACCATTTAATCAAGAGGAATTAGTTGCTAGAATTCGAGCACTTTTACGTCGTGGTAATTTAATATCACAACCAATTCTAGAATGGGGTAATTTACAGCTTGATCCGACAAGTTGTGAAGTAACATATGCCGATAAATTATTGTCGTTAACTCCTAAAGAATATGCACTGTTAGAACTATTTTTACGAAACAGTCGCCGGGTGTTTAGCTGTGGGATGATTTTAGAACATCTGTGGACTTATGAGGATACTCCAGGAGAAGAAGCTGTTCGCACCCATATCAAAGGATTGCGGCAGAAATTAAAAGCTGTAGGAGCATCAGGGGATTTAATTGAAACAGTTTATGGTATTGGTTATCGTTTGAAGCCACTAAAAGAGGAAACGGGAGAAGAGAACAAAGGGAGGTGGGGACAAGGGGAGGTGGGGAATATTGTTGATAGATTCTCCGCCTCTTCTCAAGCCACTTCTACTCAACAGCAAACTCTCCAAGCTATTGCTGGAATTTGGAACCGCTTTCAACCGAGAATTGAAGCACAGGTAACGTTACTAGAGCAAGCAGCTAGTGCTGCTCGCCAAAAATCTTTACATCAAAAATTGCATAAACAAGCACAACAAGAAGCACACACATTAGCAGGTTCTTTAGGCACTTTTGGCTATGATGTTGGCTCTAAATTGGCACGCAAAATAGAGCATTTACTCAAGGCAAATAAAACTTTAACAAAAGACGATACTACCCAGTTTGTACATTGGGTAGAGCAATTACGTCAAGAAATAACCTGTAATGAACAAAAGACAGTATCAGCCCTTCCCAGTACAGAGCAAGAACATCCCTTGCTATTGGTAGTCGATCGCGATCGCCTACTTGCCGAACAAATCCAAGTAGAATCCACAACCAAAGGCTTAGAAGTTACTATTGCTACTAATATTGAAACAGCAAAAAATAAGCTGTACCGAGAGCATCCAAGTGTAGTACTTCTAGATCCAAGTGTTTCGTCAGATATTGAGGACAGCTTTAGCCTGTTGGCAGAATTAAAACAGCGTAAGCCTCCTGTACCAGTAGTAGTTTTTACAGAACAAAGTGATTTTACTAACCGCCTGCAAGTCGCTCGTAAGGGCGGACACACTTTTTTGCAAAAGCCCATGCCTATTACACAGGTGCTAGAAGCAGTCACGCAAGTATTACAAGAAGCTCCCCATGCCGAAGCTCATATATTGGCTGTAGATGACGATCCGAAAATCGGTGCGCTGTTACAAACTTTGCTAAATCCTTGGGGCATCAAAGTCACAACTTTAGAAGATCCGCGCCGTTTTTGGGAAACTCTACAAACTGTAAATCCTGATTTGCTCATTCTCGATGTGGAACTTCCCCAGTTTAGCGGGATTGAGATTTGCCAAGTAGTACGTAACGATCCGCAATGGAGCGAATTGCCGATTTTATTTTTGACAGTTCACAGCGATGCCGACATTGTTAATCAGGTGTTTGCAGTCGGTGCAGATGACTTTGTGAGCAAACCTATTATCGGCCCAGAATTGGTAACGCGGATCATCAATCGTCTAGAACGAATTAAACTGCGACGAGGGATGAAGCAAAGTGATCGCTTTTTGGAAAATGAAGACAAGTTAACAGAAGAAAAACTCAACATTCGCATTAGTCAACAAGCCACAGTAGCTCAATTAGGACTATCAGCTCTATTGGGCAAAGAACTTTCTAGCCTCATGGATGAAGCAGTAACACTAGTGGCACAAAACCTCAAAGTTGAATATTGCAAACTCTTGAAGCTGCTTCCGGAAGAAAATACCATGTTGTTATGTGCTGGAGTTGGCTGGCGTCAAGGACTTGTAGGTAAAGCAAAGATTAACTGTGATGCTTCTGGTTCTGGTTATACTTTATTGGTACAGCAACCAGTCATTATTGAAGACTTACGCACAGAAACACGATTTCAGCCTTCTTTTCTGCTCCAAGAACATAGAATAATTAGTGGCTTAAGTGTACCGATTCCTAAACAAAATGGTTCCTATGGAGTTTTGGGAGTATATTCTGCAAAAAAACTGACTTTTACCGAGCGTGATATTAATTTTGTTCAATCCGTTGCGAATATACTTTCGGCAGCATTGGAGAGACAGCATACAGAGCAGATTTTACGTCAAGCTAAGGATGATTTAGAACTGCGAGTAGCACAGCGTACAGCAGAGTTAACTCAAATTAACGAGCAACTCCAATCTGAACTAAACGAGCGCCAATACGCTCAGTCAGAACTGCGAAACTCCCAAGCAATGTTTGTGGGGATTGTATCAATTGCAGATGATGCAATTATTTCTATTGACAGCAATCAAAATATTACTTTATTTAACCAAGGAGCCGAAAAAATTTTTGGCTACGAAGCGAGGGAAGTGCTAGGGCAAACATTAGATTTACTCATTCCATTACGGTATATTAAAGCACATCGTCACTATGTTTCAGACTTCGGCAGTTCTGCAAAAGTTGCTCGTCGCATGGGAGAACGTCGCGAAATCTACGGACGTCGCAAAGATGGCACGGAGTTTCCGGCAGAGGCTTCTATTTCTAAATTAAAGCTGGGGCAAGAAATAGTATATACCGTTTACCTGCAAGATATTAGCGATCGCAAGCAAGTAGAACGGATGAAAGATGAATTTGTTTCTGTTGTCAGTCACGAACTCCGCACGCCCCTAACTTCAATTCATGGCTCTTTGGGAATGTTAGCCAGTGGTTTAATTAAGCCAGAGTCCGAACAGGGAAAACGCTTGCTACAAATTGCTGTAGACAGTACAGAACGTTTAGTCAGACTGATCAACGACATTCTTGATATTGAGCGCATCGAGTCGGGCAAAGTCAAAATGGAAAAACAAACCTGCAATGTCGCTGACTTGATTGCAGAAGCAGTAAACGTAATGCAGCCCCTTGCAGATAAAGCAGGAGTTACCATCTCGGTTTCAAGTCTATCTCAACAAATCTGGGCAGATCCCGATCGCATTGTCCAAACTCTGACAAATCTTCTCAGTAATGCAATTAAATTCTCGCCTACTGGTTCTACCGTTTGGTTGAGCGCAGAGGAGGGGACAGGGAATAGGGGACAGGGGACAGGGGACAGGGAAAGAGGACACGGGGAGGTGGGGACACGGGGAGGTGGGGACAAGGATTTTTCCTACTCTCCCACTCCCCCACTCTCCCCCTCCCTCCACATCTTATTTACTGTCCGCGACAACGGGCGCGGGATTCCGGCAGATAAACTAGAAAGTATTTTTGAGCGCTTCCAACAAGTTGATTCTTCCGATTCCCGCAACCATGATGGTACTGGCTTGGGTTTGGCTATCTGCAAGAGTATTGTCCAACAACATGGCGGACAAATTTGGGTGGATAGCGAGTTAGGAAAGGGTAGTACTTTTTACTTTACGATCCCCCTGTCTTTGACTTCGGGGAGTTCACAAGGCACTACCCCGACGTTGCCTTACTCTTTATTTGAGGCAAATACAAAGCATCTTCCCTATTCTCCTTTGGTACTTGTCTGTGACGATGATGCAGAAGTTCGCGCCCAATTGCAAAATCTACTGGAGAAACGGCACTATCGGGTAATTGCGGTATCTAATGGAGAAGAAGCGATCGCTGCTGCATCTGCTCAACATCCAGATGCGATCGTGCTAGATTTACTGATGCCCGGTATGAATGGCTGGGAAACAATGGCAATTTTAAAGGAACGAGCAGATACTCAAAATATTCCAATCATTATTTGTAGTGTCTGCGGACTTGTTAATACTAGCCAAAAAAAGCAGGATTTTGTAAATTGGGTGAGTAAGCCACTGGAAGAAAGCTTGCTATTTCAGTCATTACAACAGGCACTGCAACATTCCTCCAAACTAGTCCGCGTACTGTTGGTTGAGGACGATCCTAACTTGGCAGAAGTACTACAAACTTTGTTTGAGCAATATAATATTGAAACCTTCCATGCCAAAACTGGACGGGAAGCAATCCACCTCTCGCAAGAGGTAAATCCCGATTTGCTTATCCTCGATTTAGTTCTACCTGAAGGCGATGGTTTTAGTGTTGTGGGATGGTTGCAACAGCACAATCATCTTTGTAAAATTCCCCTGATGGTTTATTCGGCTAAAGAATTGGAGGAATCAGAGAGAACGCGATTGAAGTTAGGACATACGGAATTTCTCAACAAAGGGCAAGTAACACCCCACGAATTTGAGCAACGAGTAATGATGCTACTACACGAAATTACTCAAAATTCCGCACAGGATGGTCATAATGACTAATAAAAAAATTTTGGTAGTGGATAACGAAGAATATATTCAAGAAGTCGCCAAAATTTGCTTAGAGACTGTGGCAGGATGGGAAGTGCTGACAGCAAGTTCTGGCAAAGAAGGTATCACTAAAGCCGAGATTTTTCAACCCGATGCAATTCTCTTAGATGTAATGATGCCAGATATGGATGGTTTGGCGACATTTGAGAAATTACAAAATAATCCAGCAACAAAATCGATTCCGGTAATTCTGTTGACGGCTAAAATTCAAGCTTCCGATCGCCGTCGCTACGCCCAATTAGGTATGAAAGCAGCGATCGCCAAACCTTTCAATCCTTTAGAGTTAGCACCTCAAGTGGCATCAGCTTTGGGATGGAGTTTTTGAGATTCTGCCACCACTCTTACTGCAAGCGGTATAGCAAAGAAGGGAAGAGTAAGCAGAGTAATAGACAACCAACCCCTAACTACTGTACGGGAGGCAGCGCGCCCTTGCGGGTTAAGCGCGTCGAGTCCGACTGCCGTGCGGGTTTGAGATGATGTCCGCCAAATTATCCATAATAACAGTTTGTAGTAAAGACTTCAGTCCTGACTTGAGAACTAAAGTCCTCACTACGAGCAAATATTTTTATTCAGTGTGATTAACTGGACATACTATCATTGATTATTTTTCGGTTCAAACCGACAATTTCTCTTTTAAACCCGCCCCTACCACTAACTAATGACCAATGACTAACCAGTTATAACTGTCTTAAGTTTCTTAACTGTCTTCTTTTTTTTAATTTAGTTCTTTAACTATCTTAGTTGCTCTTGTCTTCTTATTATAACAATGAGATTATTACCATAACTCAATAAACTCCTTGCAATCATTCTATTAAGGGTAAAAGTTCCAGTTTTTATTCAGGCTTTTATCCATCAAGTTTTGTCTACAGGTTTATTAATTAGGAAATATCTAAATCTCTTGGCTATTCATAACAAGAAATTCTATGAACGAGTGCTATCAGATTAATCAAGAATCTAAACAGATTTTATCTAGTTGTGTATCTCAAATATTAAGTGTGAATGTGAATGAAACTGAAAATGAACAAATTAGCGCCTGCATAAAATCTATTTCTGTGACAGCAGACGGTAGAGTATTTGGTGTTAATGCTAGTAATGAAACTTTTAGGTATTTAGGAAATAACAAGTGGCAGATGATAGGTAATATTAAGTCCGGTTGAACACCTATCATTATGGTTGACACGGAGACGCAGTGACACACCAGACACGGAGAGTTTTTCTGATCATGCTTTACACGAGCAACTGGGATACACACTTGTCTTCACTTCCGATTTACCAGAGCGGCGATCGCGTTTACCAATACATCTGGCTCTACAGGTTTAGGAATATGCTGTTGAAATCCAGATGCTAGTGCTTGTTTTTGATCGTATTCTCCAGCATAGGCAGTGAGAGCGATCGCGTTTACTAACCCACCTTGTTCGGGCGCTCTGCTGCGAATTTGCTGCATCAGCATATAGCCGTCAATCTCTGGCATCCCAATGTCACTAATGAAGATATCGGGGGGTTGGTGATCAAACACCATCAGTACTTCAGCTGCGGTGGCTGCAACTATTACTTGCGCTCCTTGCTGTTCTAAAATCACCTGTATCAACTCCCTCATATCCTCGTCGTCATCAACCACTAAAATTCTTAATTGACTTAAATCAACAGATTGCTCGGTGGTTAAATGTTCTTGTTGTGATTCCCCTTTAGTCATTAAAGGCAATTTCACAATAAATGTAGCTCCTTGTCCTTCTCCCAAGCTCTGTGCAGCAACGGTTCCCCCATGCAGTTCAGCTAAATGGCGAACAATCGCTAAACCTAAGCCTAATCCACCAAACTTGCGAGTTGTGGTGCCATCTTCTTGGCGGAAGTAGTCAAATACATAGGGTAAAAAATCTGGATTAATGCCCTTTCCAGTATCCTTAACCTGAATTTGGGCATAATTACCAATTTGCTCTAAGCTAATTTCGACCTCTCCGCCATCAGGGGTAAATTTAACAGCATTGGAGAGCAAATTCCAAACAATTTGTTGTAGCCGTGCAGCATCTCCACAAACCTGTGTATTCCTGAGTGATATAGCAGTTCGGATTTGAATCTGTTTAGCTTCTGCTGCCAGTCGTACGGTTTCTAGAGCAGATTCAACAATGGTAACCAAGTTGACAGGGCAAACGTTTAATGCCATCTTGCCTCGCAAAATTCGAGACACATCTAGTAAATCTTCAATCAGTTGAACTTGCAGTTTGGCATTACGCTCAATTGTTTGTAGAGCACTTTTCGCCCCTTTTGCGTCAAATTGGCGTGTTTGCAATAGTCTTGACCAACCGAGAATCGGGTTGAGGGGCGATCGCAACTCGTGGGATAATACTGCTAAGAATTCATCTTTAATCCGGTTTGCTTGCTCTGCTGCTTCTCGTGCGGCTTGTTCTTGTTGCAAAACCCGTTCGCGATCGCGTTCAAGTTGTACTCGCTCGCTAATATCGTTGGAAATTCCAATCAACCCAATCACTTCCCCAGCCTCGTTCCGGTAGGGCGCTTTCATACCCAAAAATGTCCGCACACCATCAGGTGATTCCTCAACCACTTCCGTGTGTCCAGATTCCATAATCCGTCGATCATTTTCCATCACTCTGGCTGCGTCTTCAGAGTTAGGATACAGATCGCAATCTCGATAGCCAATCACCTCCTCAGCAGTCTTACCGAGTACTTCCAGTGTCGCGGGATTGGCGTAAATAATACGTCCTTGTCGATCCTTGACAAAAATCGGTGTGGGTGCTGACTCATTAATCACGTTCAAAATGGCATTCTTTTGCCGCAGTTCTTCTTCGGTGCGTTTGCGACTCTCCTCAAAGCGCTTGGCAACAGTAATGTCAATGCAAAGATTCACAATGCCATCTGGGGTTGGATATACTCGGTTTTCAAACCAGCGATCCCAAGTGGGATAGTAATACTCAAACTGAGTCGGGATTTGATCGCGCATGACTTGATGCAAGTGATCGTAAAAATCAGTCCCAACCAAATCGGGAAACATATCCCACATACTCTTGCCTAAAATCTCTTCGTGGGGCATTCTCATTGTTTCGGCAGCTTGAGCATTGAGATAGACAATTCGCCAATCGCGATCAAACAAAACAAAATCTTCGCGAATACTTGCTAAAATCTCTTGCAGTTTAGATTCTGCAACTTCTGCTAGGGAGCGTAAAACTTGTTCGCGTTGCAGCAGTTGTTCTCGTTCTGCCTCTGCTTGTTTGCGATCAGTAATATCGAGGGCAACACCGAGCCAATAAGCAATCTTGCCGCTTTCATCACTTACAGGCAGCGCACGGGTGTAGAGCCAGCGATAAACGCCGTCAGCGCGGCGGAATGGAATTTCAATGTCGTAGTCAGAAACTTCTCTAGTTGCAGTTTGCCAAATTTTGTAGATGCGATCGCGATGATCTGGATGAATATACTCAGCCCAACCATCTCCTTGCAACTCTTCGAGTGATCGACCAATAAATTCTAGTCCCCTTTGATTGTAATAAGTGAGGTAGCCATCTGCTCGACTCATAAACACGATTTGCGGCGATAGTTCCGTCAGAACTCGATAACGTTCTTCGCTTTTCTGCAATGCCTCTTCTGTTTGCTTGCGATCATCGATATCGGTGTTTGTGCCGAACCACTGCACAATCTGCCCTTGCTCGTCACGAATGGGAATCGCCCGACTTAAGAACCAACGATAAGCTTTGTCAGAAGAACGTCTGAGACGAAATTCAGTTTGATACAAAGTTCCAGATGTAAGACATTTTTTCCAAGTTGCAAACGTCAACTCTATGTCGTCGGGATGGATAACCTGTTGAATCTCGTTTCCGTCTCTAGTCTGTTCGAGTGTTAGTCCGGTATATTCTATCCATTGCTGACTCACATATTCGGCTTCGCCATTCGCGTTTGAGATCCAAATCAGCTGCGGTATTGCATCAGCTAGCTGACGAAACTGCGCTTCTCGTTGGTGTAGTGCTGACTCAATTTGTTTGCGTTCGGTAATATCAGCCAGAAAAACCGTCAGTCCATCGTGCGAAGGATAAATTCGATGATCGTGCCAACAATGCCAAGGGACGTAAAGATAATCGAACTGAATTGGCGTTTGCTCAGTTATTGCCCTGTGAAATTGCACGTAAGCATCGGTATCAACTGCATCAGGAAAAAGCTTCCAAATGCTTTGCCCCAGCAGCGCCGATCGCGGCATTCCTACCATTTCACAATAGCGAGCGTTGACGTAAGTGTAACACCAGTTGCGATCGAGGACGTAAAACCCGTCATTAATGCTTGACAAAATGGTTTCAACGGTTTGCTTGGCGGCTTCTGCTTCTCGTCGTAGTGCCTGCTCCCGTTGACTAGCTTCGCGTCGCAGTTGCGCCAGTTTCAAGATTGCCTCAACTCGCGCTAACAATTCACGGGCAGAAAATGGCTTGATTAAATAGTCGTCGGCTCCTGCCTCTAACCCCTCAACGCGAGCTTCTTCTCCAGCGCGAGCAGACAACATAATAATAGGAATTTCTCTCGTAGTTGAGGTTGTTCGCAACTCCCGCAATAGCCCGAAGCCATCTAATTGGGGCATCATCACATCCGTGAGGACGAGATCGGGGATGTGTTGCTCAATCATAGCTAACGCTGCCATGCCATCTGCGGCAGTTTCTACCTCATACCCCTGGCTGAGCAACAACCGTTTTACATAGTTGCGCATATCGTTGTTGTCATCGACAAGCAAGATTCTGGCTGGAAGGGGTGATGGGGTAACAGGGTGATGGGGAAACGCTTCTGAAGACGCGGAGATAACCAGATGCCCAGACGCGGAGAAATTATCAAAATTATCCCCCATGTCCTCTTTCCCCACCTCCCCGTGTCCCCACCTCCCCGTGTCCTCTTCCGGTAGCCAACGCAAAGCTTCTTCCACGTAAGGAGCTGCACCTAAGGCAGTCGAAGCCAGGTTTCGTGTTGCTTGAATTCGATCTGGGGGCAAATGAGTTATCCCAGTTGGGATGATGATGGTGAATGTTGTGCCTTCTCCCTCAATGCTTTGAACCTGTACTTGTCCTCCATGTAGCCGTACTAGCTCCTGCACGAGTGCCAAACCAATCCCAGAACCTTCTTGGGCTCTTCCTCTTGCCCCTTCAACCCGGTGAAACCTTTCAAACAAACGAGGCAATTCTGCGGTTGGAATGCCAATGCCAGTATCGCGTACAGTCAATTCAACCTGGTTATGCACTTGCCGAAGAGTGACAGCAATCTCGCCTGAAAAGGTAAATTTAAACGCATTTGAGAGGAGATTGAGAACAATTTTTTCCCACATCTGGCGATCAACATAAATCTCTGCCGATAGTGGTTCGCAGTTGATAATAAACTGTAAGCCTGCTTGCTTGATTGCCGACTCAAACATACTGGCTAAGTCATTTGTATATGCGGCTAAATCTGTTAGTTCATATACCGCTTGGATTCGCCCGGCTTCGATACGTGAGAAGTCGAGCAGGTTGTTAACCAGTTTTAATAACCGTAATGAGTTGCGATGGATGAGTTCAATTTGTTGATGTTGTTCGGGTGGAATTAAGCTCTGTTTTGCCAGTATTTCCTCTAAAGGCCCTAGCATGAGCGTTAGTGGTGTGCGGAATTCGTGAGAGACATTGCTAAAAAATATGGTTTTAGCGCGATCAATTTCTGCTAGAGCCTCAGCCCGTTTGCGCTCTTCTTCGTAGGCGCGGGCGCTGGCGATCGCGTTGGCAATATGCCCCGTTGTCATCTCCAAAAATTGATTTTGATCGTCATCTAACGCCCGATAGGGATTCACCCCCAGCACCAGCACCCCCACCATTGAGTCTTGGGTTGAAGCTCGAATTGGCATGGCGATCGCCTGCTCAAGGGGAATTTGTAAAGAACCGACTGGAAATTCTCCCCAAGATTGCGCTAAATTATCTAAAATAAGGGGTTGATTGTTTTGTATTACCCAAGCAAGTGCTTGTGTAAATAAATCATTGGGTTGGTTCAGATCCAGCTCTGCCGGGGCAATCAAAGCCTGAATTTGAGGAGTTTGGGCTTGTAAATTTGCCTGGGTTTGCTCAGAATTTAACAAATAAAGCAGGGCAACAGGAATATCTGATGAGTTTTCTGAAAGAGTCTGTATCGCCTTTTGACAGGCTTGCCCAACCGTTTTGGATTGCCCAGTTTGAGCCGCTAAATTACGTAATGTGGCTAATCGACGTTCTCCTACGACTCGCTGGGTTGTCTCAGCAACTGCTGTGAAAGCTCCTCCCACTTCTGTTGTTTCTAAATAAATAGGGCTGTAAGAATAGGTGAAATAGGCTTCTTCGGTATATCCGTACCGATTAACTAATAATAATAGATCATCTGACCAAGTTGCTTTGCCAGTCGCTAGGACACCACGCAGCTGCGTACCAACAATGTCCCAAATTTCTGACCAAACTTCCTGTCCTGGTTTGCCTAGTGCTTGCGGATGTTTGTTGCCCAAAATCGGTCGCCATGCATCATTATACAGTAGGGTCAACTCTTCACCCCACCAAATCACCATTGGAAAACGCGAGTTCAAGCAGATATTGACTGCTATTTTCAAACTCTGTGGCCAATGCTCAACAGAGCCGAGGGGCGTCTGTGTCCAATCGTGCAAGCGCATCAGTAGCGCCATCTCACTGTCGCCAACAAAAATTTCTGCTGCGATCGCCTGTGGTTGCGTTGCACTCATGATTTTGACTTGCCTTCTGGAAAATATTTTGTTCGCAATGCCTCGCCGCGATCACCTAACTGTCTTAGCAAAATGTCAATTTGCTTCAGTGCTAGAGGAGAAGGTGTAGCGTGTCCATTCTCCCAGCGATTAATCGTGGGGAAAGTCATTCCTAATTCCTGGGCAAACTTTTCCTGAGATAAGTTCATTGCTTGCCGTAGTTCTCGAACTAGTTTGCCGATTGACGGTTGTTCTGGACTGAGCCGCTTTACCTTCAAAGCCATTGCAACAAGAGGTATAAAGAGCTTTATATTTATCAATTTTCAACTGATGTAATGCGATGTCTATCTATCCAAAGATAGACAGTAACGTGTCTCCATCTCAGCGTGTCCCTATTCCTTGTCCCCTTCTATCCTCACAAGTTCCTCAAATTATTTTCCTAACTTGAAGATAGAGCCAGAATTTACAAAGGTTGATCCCTGTTAATTTACTGGCACAAAAGCAAAGTTTTATAAAGTGTAACAAAGGAAAAGGATATGTCTTTAATTCATTGGCAACCTTTAAGAGAAATTAATGCTCTACGGCAACAAATGAATAGTCTGTTTGATGAGTGGATACATGGTGAGCGTACAACAAGCTTGTTGCCAACATCAAATTTGGCTTGGGTTCCGGCAATTGAACTCAAACAAACCGACACAGACATTATCCTCAAAGCCGAAATTCCAGGTATTGAAGCTAAAGATTTAGATGTAGAAGTTAGCACAGATGCAGTGTTAATTGCTGGAGAATACCAAAGAGAAAAACGCGAACCAGACAAAGGGTTTATTCGCTCTGAATTTCGCTATGGGCAGTTTCAGCGAGTAGTACCTTTGCCCGTAGCAATACAAAGCGATCGCGTCAAAGCAGAATTTAAGAATGGTGTTCTCACACTTACCCTTCCCAAAGTTGAGGCAGCCAAACGCAACGTAGTAAAACTCGATCTCACTACGCAACAAGCAGCGCGTCAAGCAATGACTAAAGAGCGGCAACACCAAGAACACTTGCAAGATACAATGCACGCTCGCACATTAGAAGAATTAGCAAAACAAACTAGTAATAGTATTAAAGAAGAAGCTAGAGAATCCTTGGCTGAAGAACGCCACTACAAACAACACTTGCAAGATACAATGCACACTCGTGCAGCAACTGAAGTAAGTACACCTGATAAATAGGCTAGTACAAATAGAGATAACTAGTAATGGTCGTCATTAGTCATTGGGGCAGGTTTATTTAGATATTTCGTTATTTTAGAGAATTTGTTGTTAAAACCCGCCCGTATTTCCAGCTATTTTACATTCCTGAATGCACGTTGCTTTGATTCTTCCCTACCTACTTATGCTCACTTAAAAATCTTTATTAGAGAGCAAATTATCAGAAAAAGCATAGATATTTCTGGAAAAATTTTCAAGTTTATTAATTAGCGGGAGATAGTTATGAAAACCCAACATATTCATTTAATTCATCAAGAGGCTATTGTTGGTTTTGCACTACTCCTGCTAGCTGCTGTGGGAGGAGGTGCGTGGTGGGTATGGCAAACTACAACACCTAAATCACTAAAGCAAACACCTATTCCTTCAAGAGTAGAAAAACCTCCAGTAGCAACGGTACCACCAACAGTAATTCCTTACCAAACACAACAACCAGCTATTGTAACGGTACCACCAACTGCAATTCCTTACCAAACCCGAAAACCATCTGTGATGACGGTACCACCAACAGTAATTCCTCACCAAACCCAAAAACCACCTGTTGCAACGGTACCACCAACAGTAATTCCTACGCCATTAACGACATCAACGCCAAAAATTAACCAGCAAGTTACACAACTACAAGCACAAACTTACTGGCTGCAAGCGACAGATGAGCAAATTCGTTTAGTACCACAAGAGGTTGCCCTTAAGCCAGAAGATTCCTCAGAAGTTGCCCTTAAAACCGCATTTGACAATCTTTTTACCAGTTCTAAAACTTCTAACTTGACTACTACAATTCCTGCTGGTACTCGATTACTTGATTTGCAAGTTACCAAAACAGGAATTTATGTGAACCTTTCAAAAGAGTTTACTCAAGGAGGAGGCAGTACTTCCATGATCGGTAGGGTGGCGCAGGTACTTTATACCGCCACTAGTATCGAGCCTGAAGCCAAAGTATATCTTCTCGTAGAAGGGCGACTCCTAGATGAGGAGAATCCTTTGGGTGGTGAAGGAATAATATTAACAGAACCTCTGACGCGACAGCAGTTTGCTCAAGATTTTGCCATTCAAGCATAAAATTTCAACTATAAAAATCAGGAGAAATTTGTATGACTCACAATCCAAAGCAACATGGAATCTTACAAGCAATATTAGAGCTTCCTCAGAAAGTCATTAGTTATGTCTCTAGCGCCGCCATGAGAATTTTTAGCCCTCCAGATGACAATTACCCTGAAACAGGAGTACAACCATTTGAGGGAGAATCTGCTAAGAAAAAAGACTGAAATAATGTACGCTGGGCGTTTTATATCTTTCGTTATGAACGTCATTAGTCATTTGTCCTTAGTCTTTGCTATTACAAATGACTAATGACAATTTATAAGTTTATCAATATAAATCTATCCAAAGGATGATTAAAAAATATTGTTACGGGTAGATAAGAATATAAGATGATGTAATTCCCAAAAAAACTATTATTGACTCTGATCCAGATTTCTTGAAACCCTGGATATTACCATTACTAGGAGTTCACTTGGGTGAAGGTTATTCCTTCATGAAAATCTTATTAATTGAAGATGATCCATCTGTAGCTCAATTTCTTGCCAATGCGCTGACTGCCTATCGGTATACTGTAGATACCGCAGCAGACGGTCAGTTGGGCTTGGAGTTAGCTAATCAAGGAGAGTATGGTGCCATCTTACTTGACCTCATGGTTCCTAAGATAGATGGACTCAGCCTATGCCGTCATTTACGCCGTCAGGGATGTCAGACTCCAATCTTGATCCTGACAGCGAAAGACTCAGATGAAGATATTGTAACTGGACTGGATGCTGGTGCGGACGTTTATGTGACAAAGCCTTGTGAGCCTTCTCAGTTGATAGCACGAATTCGTGCTTTGTTGCGCCGTCAGGGAAGTGCTGTCTCATCTCCAGTTTTAAAATGGGGAGCATTGTGTCTCGATCCAGGTTTGATTCAAGTAACTTATCAGCAACAAATCATTACTCTTAGCCCTAAAGAATATAGTTTACTAGAGCTATTTTTACGCCATCCTCAACGCATTTTTAGCCGTAGTGCCATTATCGATCATCTGTGGTCAATTGATGAATCACCCACTGATGCTGCTGTGACTAACTTGATTAAAGATTTGCGACGCAGGTTAAAATCGGCGGGCATTATGGAGGATGTGATTGAAACGGTGTATAGATTGGGATATCGGTTAAGAGTTCCACCACTAGGAGACAAAAAACAGAACGAAGAAAAGGTAGATTGGACACAGCAACAAGAAAATTACCTTAGACAAGAAGGTTTGGTTCTATTTGATGAAGCACTCCAAGATTTTCAAGCTTCCTTGGAGAAACGGCTTGAAGTTTTGGACAGAGCTAAGACATTGCTCCAACTAAATCATCTCGATTCCTCGGAACGAGAACAAGTCGTAGAAGAAGCACATCGATTGGCAGGTGGATTAGGAACATTTGGATATATCAGGGGATCGGAATTGGCGCGATCGCTTGAACATTTGTTTGTGGAAGAAACGCTTCATGGAGAGCAGCTTCATACCCAATTTAGTTACTTGTTGGAGGAACTAAAGCAAGAAATTGCCAAGCCACCAACTTATTCAACTTCAAATACTAATACTCCACAAACTGGTTCTACTCCATTGGTGTTAGTTATAGATGATGACAATTCCTTCCTAGAAGCATTACGACAAGAAGCAAAAAATCGAGGGTTTCGAGTCGATGTTGCTTCTCGGCAAGTAAATGATTGGCATTGGGAAGTACAACAGCCTCCAAGCGTCATTGTGTTGAGTCTTCACAGTACTTCTATGCAAGAAAATGAACTGTCTGTGCTCCAAAATCTGAAGTCGCAGTTCCCAGCAACACCAGTACTAGTACTTGCCAAGCAAGATCGTTTAGATGAGCGAGTTACTCTTGCTCGCTTTCGGAATGTTCGTTATCTTCTCAAACCAACAATAGCAGAAGATTTATTTAAGACGATCACGAAAATTCTGGCGCAAAATACAATTTCTGATGCCAAGGTGATGGTTGTTGACGACGATCCAATAGTGCTAAAAACACTCACTGCTCTGTTGCAACCCTGTGGGCTGCAAGTCACAACTGTTCCTCATCCAGAGATGTTTTGGCACATACTAAAATTTACAGATCCGGATGTATTGCTGTTAGACTTGAAGATGCCGACATTTGATGGTATAGACCTATGTCGTGTCGTGCGACAAGATTCTGCCTACGCAGATTTACCGATTGTGGTTGTAACTGCTCACACCGATATAGATTCAATACAGCAAGCATTGGCAGCAGGCGCTGATGATTTTCTTTGCAAACCAATTGTCGGTTCCGACTTAGTCACTCGCGTGATTAATCGGATTGAGCGATCACGTAGCTTTGCTGGAGGCAATTCGCGCTCACACCAACAACAGCTAAAACTTCCCCAAGATGAACCTCAGACATTGCAGAGTGAGGTAAACACAGATTCACTCACAAAGGTTGCCTCTGGACAATATTTTTATGAATTTCTCGCTCAGGTGTGGCAACGTCTGAGCCGCGAGCAAGCCCCTCTTTCCCTGATTTTATGCGATGTAGATAACTTTACATCCTATAACGATAGTCACGGTTTTCAAGCAGGAAATTTTTGCTTGCAGCAAATTGCCAACGCAGTCAAAGAATGCATTAACCCCAATAGCGATCTCGTAGCTCGATATGGGGGGGATAAATTTGCCATTGTTTTACCAAATTCTAGCCCCAACGCTGCATTACAGATTGTAGAGCAGATTCAACATAGAGTTGCTAATCTACAGATTCCTCACAATTCATCAAATCCAACTCGTCAGTTTGCTGTGAGTTTAGGTGTCACCAGTACCATACCAACACAAGAAAAATCTCTCCAAAATGCAATTGCGATCGCCACTCAAGCACTGTATGCTGCCAAATCAAGAGGAGGCAATACTTACTGCTTGTATCCATCATGACCGAATCGTCAAATTCATTTCAACGCCTGCAAGAATATTTTGCCAAAATTCCGCTATGCGTACTAATCGTAGTGCCATTTGTATTGCAACTTTTAGCAACTGTCGGAGTCATTGGCTATCTTTGCTATGCAGCTTGGCAGCGCTCCACACAAAAAGTGGCAAACCAGGTAATGAAAGAAGTTGGCGATCGCGTACAGCACTATTTGAGTGATTATTTAGAAACTCCTCAACTCATTAATCGTCTTAACGCTAATGCTATCGGTTTAAATCAACTAGATATCAATAATCCCACAAGTTTAGAACGCCATTTTTTACAGCAAATTCAAACGTTTGATTCGGTAAATAGGATTCGTTTTAGCAATTCACAGGGCGGACAAGTTTCTGCTGGCAATGATAAACGCGGGCTTTCGGTTGCATTCACAGACAATTTTGCCAAAGGAACTCTTTATGTCTACGGAGTTGATCGCAAAGGCAATCGCACAAAACAACTTGTTTATCAACAAAATTATGATCCTAGTCAGCGACCATTCTATCAAAATGCGGTAAAAGCAGGTAAGCCGATATGGACTCCTATTTATGGCTATATTCCTGCTTCTGAGGGTTTAGGGATTGCCGCTAGCTATCCTCTCTACGATCAAGCAAATCGACTCCAAGGTGTTTTATCAACTGATATAAAGTTGACAAAAATAAATAAATTCCTAAGTAGTCTAAATCTTTTCACGCAAGGAGAGGTTTTGATTTTAGAGCGGTCTGGACTGATTGTAGCTTCTTCAACCTCCGAACTTCCTTTTTTTATAAGTGCCAATAACAAACAAACCAGACGACTCAAAGCAAGTGAAAGTCAAGAGCCACTAATTCGTTCTACAGCCCAACATTTGCTTTCCTATTTTGGTGACTTAACCAAGATAGAAGCACCAAAACAACTTCAGTTTGAGATCCAAGGTGAACGATTATTTCTCCAAGTCAACCCTTTTCGGGATCGATTTGATCTAGATTGGCTAATCGTAACAGTATTGCCAGAGTCCGATTTGATGATAGACATTGATAGTAACAACCAAAGAATACTGTTTTTGTCTGGATTTACTTTAGTATTAGCAATTGGTACAGGAATTGTCACAGCTTGCTGGATTGCTCGCCCAATTCGTCGTTTGCAAAATGCAGCCCAAGCTATTACTAGGGGGGATTTGGATCATCCGATCGCCACAGATGGAGTTGGTGAGGTTGCTCAATTAGCTCAAGCTTTCCGGCTGATGTCAAATCAGCTTGATAGTTCGTTTCAAGCACTAAAAGCCAGCGAGCACAAATTTGCAACCCTTTTGAGCAATGTTCCCATTGGAATTAGCGTTTTTGATGCCCAAGAAAATCCGATTCTGATTAATAAAGTTGGTGAAGAAATTCTCGGACGTGGCTTAGTGTCTGACATCCGGCTAGCTCAACATCCTGAAGTTTATCAGATTTACGTGGCAGGAACCAACCAACTTTACCCTGCCGAGCAATTACCAGCGACACGAGGATTGCAGGGAGAAACCGCATTGATCGATGATATTGAAATTGTCGTCAATGGCAGAAGAATACCGCTAGAAGTACACACCATTCCTGTCTTCGATGATAGTGGCAATGTAGCTTATGCTATCAATGCCTTCCAGGATATTACAGAACGACGTCAAGCTGAAAAACTGCGCTCAGACTACGAACGAGAACTAAAACGCTGGGTTGACGAAAAAACCGCAGCCTTGCGCCAGAGCGAAGAAAGATTCCGATTGGCGCTCAATCAAGCCCCCGATGTGTTTGTAATTTACGATCGCGATCGCCGTTATTTGTACGTCAATGAAAAAGCGCGAGAACGAACAGGATGGACACTTGATCGCTTTATTGGTTATCGAGACGAAGATTTGTTCGCACCTGAGTTGACTGCACATTATCTGCCGATTTTGCAAAAAACAATTTCGACAAAAAAATTGCAAACCGGAGAGTTTACCGTTAGGTTGCCGAAGCAAAAGCCTGCCACATTTATTGTCAAATACGTACCTTTACTGGATGAACAAGGCGAAATTCAACAAATATTAGGAATTACTTTTGATATTAGCGATCGCAAGCGGATTGAAGAATTTTTACGCCAAAGCGAAACTCGCTTGACAATGGCTCAACGTGTTGCCCAAGTAGGCAGTTGGGAATTTGATCTAGAAAACCAAAATATTACTTGGTCAGAAGAAACATTCTATCATTGGGGATTCGATTCAACTCAAGGCGAACCAAGTTATACCGAACTGTTGCAAAGAGTTTACCCTGAGGATCGAGAAATTCTTAACCAATTTTTTGAACAGACGATCGCTCAGGGAATTCCCTTTATTCTAGATTTACGAATCGTGCGCCCAGATGGTTCAATTCGCTACCTGGATTATCGAGGTGAGCCTTTATGTGATGCTCAAGGACGAGTTATTAAGCTAATTGGTACATCAATAGATATTAGCGATCGCAAATGGACAGAAGAAGCCCTACGCCAAAGCGAAGCCCTGAATCGAGCGATCGTCAATGCGCTACCCGATTTGATTATTCGGATGCATCGGGATGGAACTTATTTAGATGTCAAGCCAACAACTGCATTTCTCAGCTCTGCCTCACCCCTAGTAGTAGGGCAAAATGTGAGAGTCATTCTTTCTCCTCAAGTAGCACAACAAAGAATGGCTGCCATAGAAAATGCCCTGCAAACAGGAGAAATTCAAATTTATGAGTTTCCATTTGTCGTTCAAGGAAATTCTCTCTGGCAAGAAGTACGAGTAACGCCGCTCGATGCCGATGAAGTTTTGGTGGTAATTCGCGATCTCACAGAGCGCAAAAAAGCTGAAGAAGCAGTACGACTACAAGCTGAACGCGAACATTTACTCAGAGGAATTACTCAACGCATCCGTCAATCACTCGATCTCGAACAAATTTTAGGCACAACAGTGAATGAAGTGCTGCAAACACTCCAGTCTGATCGGGCATTGATTTTCCGCCTCTGTGAAGATGGTTCAGGGCAAGTAATTCAAGAGGCTGTACTTCCAGAATACCCAGTTACTGAGTCAATGCTTTTGGCTGATAATTGTTTTCCTGAAGAATGCTATGAGTATTATTGCCAAGGGCAACCTCGCGTTGTTAATGATGTGTTTGCAGAAGACTTTAGCTCCTGTCTTGTAGAATTTATGCGAGAAATTGGAGTTAAATCTAAAATAGTTGCGCCTATTGTGCAAACAACAGAAAACTCATCAACTAAAATTTGGGGACTTTTGATTGTTCATGCCTGCTCTCAACATCGTCAGTGGCAACAATCAGAAGCAGAATTTTTGCAACAAATTAGTAATCAATTGGCAATTGCAATACAGCAAAGTCAGCTATATCAGCAGACTCGCCAGCAAGCTCAACGAGAACAAACGCTTAATCGGCTAGTACAAGCAATTCGCAATTCTCTAGATTTGGACACGATTTTTGCAACTACAGTCTCGGAGATGGGTTGGCTTTTACAAGTGATGCGAGTAAATATTATGCAGTATCTACCAGGGCGCGGTGTTTGGCTGAGTGTAGCAGATTATGTCCAAGATTCAAGCTTAGGAAATACTATCGGGTTAGAAATTCCTGACACAACTAACCCTATAGCAACAAAACTCAAGCAGTTTGAGATTGTACAACTTTTTATTGATGCTCCAATTTCAGAAGATGAAATTGCCCAAACATATCAAGGAGCTTGTTTAAAATATCAAGGAGCCTGTTTGATAGTTCCCCTCAAAGTTGAACAGCAAATCTGGGGAAGCCTGACATTAGTTAAAGATCCGCCTTCTGCTTGGCAACAGTTTGAAGTGGATTTGACAATTGCAGTCACAGATCAACTGGCGATCGCAATTCAGCAAGCTAACTTTTACAATCAGTTACAAATTGAGCTGAGTGAGCGCCGACAAGCAGAGGAAGCATTGCGTCGTAGCGAAGAACGATTCCGCAAAGCATTTGACAATGCACCAATCGGTATGGCATTAGTGTCACTGAGCGGACAGTTCCTCAAAGTCAACGCCTCCCTGTGCGAAATTGTTGGATACAACGAAGAAGAAATGCTCGCACTCTCTTTTGGTGATATCACTCATCCTGAGGATCTCGAACCAGATCTCGAAAGCCGACGACAAATCTTAGCAGGTGAAATTCGTGTCTATCAAGCAGAAAAACGGTATATACACTCATCAGGCAGAATCATCCAGGTTCTTTTAAAAATCTCCCTTGTGAGAGATCAACAAAGGCAACCGCTTTATTTTATTGCCCAAATTCAAGACGTTAGCGATCGCTACAAAGTTAATCGCATGAAAGATGAGTTCATCTCCATCGTCTCTCACGAACTCCGTACTCCCTTAACGGCAATTCGCGGCTCTCTAGGAATTTTAGAAATGGGCGTTTTAGATCATGAACCTGAGCAAGCCAAAGAACTGTTGCAAATTGCCCTTAACAATAGCGATCGCCTAGTGCGTCTTGTCAACGATATCCTCGATTTGGAACGGCTGGAGTCGGGTAAAGTCAAACTTGTAATGGAAGTATGCGAAGTTGCTACTTTGGTGAGGCAGGCAACAGAATCAGTACAGACAATAGCCGATGACGCCGACATCACACTTGCTGTACAATTTCCCAATATCCAAATCTGGTTAGCTCCTGATGCGATCGTGCAAACCTTGATCAATTTGTTAAGCAATGCCATTAAATTCTCGTCTGCTGGTAATACTGTTTGGTTAAGGGTGGAACAGAGAACTTTGGATTCTGAGGAGGGAACAAATGAAATTACTCCGCTCAAAAGCGGTGGTGATCAGGTAGACACACAAGACAAACAAAGACTTGCCGACAAAGTAACAGAACTGGCAAACTCGAAGGAAAACAGTGAGATGATTTTCTCTGAGTCTGTGACTTCTCCACCCTCTCCATCTCCTGTACTTCTATTTTCCGTCAAAGACAAAGGACGTGGTATTCCCTCAGATAAGCTCGAAACTATTTTTGAACGTTTCCAGCAGGTGGATGTCTCCGATTCGCGTTCCAAAGGAGGAACGGGACTAGGATTAGCTATCTGCAAAACCATTGTCCAACAACATGGTGGAAACATTTGGGTAGAAAGCATTGTGGGAGAAGGAAGCACATTTTATTTCACATTGCCAATTATTAGAAAATAGGATGAGTAAACGTATTCTTGTTGTAGATGACGAAAAAGATATCCGCAGAGTTGTTCAAATTTCCCTAGAAAAGATTGCTGGCTGGCAAGCAATCATGGCTGAATCGGGGCAAGAAGGATTGCTCAAAGTTAAAACTGAAAGCCTAGATGCGATTCTTTTAGATGTGTCGATGCCCGATATGGACGGGTTTCAGTTTTTTGAACAGCTTCAGGCTGATACCGCGACAAAGTCAATACCTGTGGTACTGCTAACAGCAAAAGTACTACCCAGCGATCGCCAACGCTTTGAACAAATGGGAGTTGCGGGTGTGATTACAAAACCATTTGATCCCATGACAGTATGGAGTCGGGTAGCAGAGATTCTAGGCTGGTGAGTTGGATATACATATAAAGCTCTTATTTTTTTCTTATTAATCCCTTATTTCTTTGAGCTATCTGTTCATTTATAGATCCAGCAGATTCTCATGGAAATATTAGAACGATGACATCCATCGCAATCCAACTGTCAGATAGGCATCTAGATTCATACTAGAATTCAGCAACGCCTGATTTTTGAAGGCGATAAACCCCAACCTTATACTCTGTAATTACTTGTGAAACATTCTCAGCTTCCGCACAATACAATAGTCGTCTTGTTCAGTGTGACTACTGTTTTGACAACAATATTGGCTAACCAGGCGGCGCTCTCAGCATTGAACATCTTAACGGAACTCAATGTTGAGATGCGCCAGATGAAAACAGATATCCCGAATCCAGCAATGTTAATCATTGCTCAACAAAGTGACTTTGCCAGCTTTTTTGAAGAAGGAAGACTGCGATCTGAGAATCGCCTGCAATTCAACCGCCCTTCTAATCCAGCTATCAGCATCGATCCAAGTGGTAAGAGTTGGCAACTAGTCGTTTTTCGCGAAGGGAACTGCTCTTTCTGGATGCCGCCAGGGGTTATCAGTCACGAAACACTGACTCTGAACACTCAAGCTGATAAACTGAGCTTTCGTACTTTGTCTTCTAGTTCTAATCAAGGGCGTTATCTGGCAGCATATGCTCCTAACCTCACAAAAGCACAACGTAATTCCCCAGAACTCATCTTTAACGCTATCAAGGAGAAGATCACATCTGCAAATCAGTTTAGCCTCAAGCAGGAAAATCCTGTGAAGTCATCTCAATATAATGGTCGTGACTTCCTATTTGAAAACAACAATCAGGCGATCGCTCTGCGTACATACCTGATTGAAGGACGAATTTATGCTTTGGGAGTTCAATATCCCAAGGCAAATGCACCGACACGGGCTGTGAATGCTTTTTTAAATTCATTTGAATTACTAAAAAGTTAGTTTATATTGATACTTGATTTATACTTGCGACTTCACGCCCAGGTTTAAATATTTATTCAAGACATGAGAAACTCAGCAGTTCACTGCTTCTCAATCCTCTGCTGCATGAGCTTGGGGATACTTTCAATCACACTGAAGCCAAAACCAGCTTTTGGTGCCGAGCAAGTATACATTATTTATGGGCCACTCAAGCTTTCTTTGACAGTAGATTCTCTGAGAACTTTTGCTGAGACTGGTAAAGTAGACAACGAGCTAAAGTTTTACGCTCGATTTGCAGGTGATCAAGCAATGGCTCGATTGCGTCGAATGTTGCAGATCCGCAGTGAGCTGCCAGTGACAACCGTTTCTCAACTCACCTATGCTCCCATGTCAGAGGATTTTCTGCAACGAATAGGTCGTTATGTGCAAACGGAGTCTGGTATAAATGGTTTTCATGCAATTCGCGCCGCCTGGATTTTGTCTGCTAGCAAATCAAATAGTTACACATTAATCGATGTGATGCGAAACTACCCTGCACGAGGTATTCGCATTGATGTTGCAAATATCCAAAAATTGCAAAATGTATTATTAATGCTAATCAACTATAAAAATGCAGCCATTGGGGCGATCGCTTCACAAGCTAAAGTTGAAACTGCTGCCGAATCTAAAATAAATTTTTCGCTGTTACCCGATCCACGAAAATCAGGAAAATTCCAAGTCGCTAGACGCACACTGGAATTACAGCGTTCTATGCCAACGCTAAAAGGAAATCGGTTTACCCGTAAGTTTAAAGTAAATTTATACATTCCTGAAAGTTCGCCTCAACCCGCTCCAGTTGTGGTAATTTCCCACGGCATGGGATCTACACCCAGTGGATTTGCTTATTTAGGTGAGCATCTAGCTACTCATGGCTTTGCAGTTGCTATACCAGAACATATTGGCAGTGGCAAAGCGATTAAAGAAGCATTGTTTGCTGGTTTAATTAACACTAATGTTTACCCAACAGACTTTGTTGAGCGCCCCAAAGATATTCACCAAACACTTGATGAACTAGAATGGCTATCTCATTCAGATCCGAATCTGAAAGGACGTCTTAACCTGCAAAATGTAGGCATGATTGGACATTCTTTTGGTGGCTACACTGCTTTAGCAGTGGCAGGAGCAAGGCTCAATATGAGGCGAGTTGATCACGATTGTGCTGTTGATCGCACGCGTAACAATCTCTCTACTTATTTACAGTGCCTAAGTCAACAATTGCCTGCAATAGATCGCCGTTTGGGTGATCCTCGCATTCGAGCAGTAATTTCCATTAATCCTCTGACTAGTATAGTTTTCGGCCCAGAAGGGATGAGCGAAATTGAGATACCAACTATGCTCATGAGTGCTACTAATGATATTCTCACAGCTCCCGTACCAGAACAAATTCATCCTTTCTTGTGGCTGAAAACTCCTGAAAAATATCTAGCTTTGATGGTTAATGCAGGGCATACCGCCGCAGATCAAGGAGATGGAAGCAACCCCAATCTCCCCCAAACATCCAGAGATATCTTGTTTGCTGGCCCTAATCCAAACTTAACACGGGAATATATCCAGGCATTAAGTTTAGCTTTTATGCAGATATATATTGGTAATCGCCTTGAATATCAAAGGTATTTAAGAGCATCCTATGTAAACTCAATCACCCAAGAGCCAATTCAGCTTCAGTTAGTGCGATCGCTAACACCCACCCAACTTAAACAAGCCTATGGAAATTCGCCACCCTTAGAATTTTTTCCTGCTCCAGTTGAGGTATTCGCACCCAAAAAGTGATGGCTTTGCTTCCTCTTCATCAGGCTTTAACCTGGGAAAGAGAAAAACACGACTGAAATCGCTGTATTCCTTTACTGTTCCCCGTTCCCTTGCCTAAATAGATAATTTATTTTGCACAACTACTTATGTGTGCATTTATGTTGATTTTTTACTAACACAAAAATCTTGTGTATTAACTGTAACGTGACCGCACATATCTATAAATAAACATTGGCTGGGAAAGTATAAATACTTTGTGCCAAAGGCTGATACTTGTTATTTCTGAAGCGATCGCCATATCAATCGTACTTTAGAAAATAGTAAGTATTAACATTCTATACTTTGCTTATTGTGATACTAATAAGTTACGTAAATTGACGGTATTTTGTTAAATTTGTCAATGGTATATTTTTGACTGTCAACAGAAAAGCCCATACTTGTTAAATTCCCAAGTTCCCTACGTAAATATATTTTTTATACATTCATCAGGGCTAGGCTTACAGTTTTGACTAAAAAAATTCAACGTCTAGTTGAAGTAAGCATTTCTAAAACTCTAAATATGCAATTAGATGATTAAGTCCATAAAGCTTAGTATTGTGTGAATAAATTTATGGCAGCTTTTTTGTATCCAATTTATACATTAGTAAGTTTAGTGTTGTCAATTTGGGCAATTAGCTTGTTTCAGCAAGGACATAAAGTTAGCACAATTATGCTGATTTTTGTATTAGCTGGAATGACTTACGACAATCTTATCGTTTCGGTAGGTTCTTTGATTACAGAAGGAGGTTTGCTGAAATTACTGAATCGCTTTCGTTTTATATTTCACAATTTATTTGTGCCTCTTTTGGTGGTGAACGCATTCAAACAAGCTTGTGATGCTGGCGTAACTTGGGCAAATCACCCTATTGTTGCCAAAGGTTGCTGGACACTTACTATTGGCATAATTACCTTAGGTTTGCTCAATGAGATTCGTCAACAGGAATTGATACCAGTAAATATTGCTGGTACTCTGCGTTACAGGCCTCAAATTTATGGGGTGCCAATTCTAACCATCTTGACTGCAATCCTGGTAGCTGTGGCAGGATTTTGCATTTGGCAAGAAATACAATGCCCGTGGATGTTTGTAGGAACAGTGGTAATGCTTTGTTGTAATGCTCTACCTAAAAATACTTTTGGTGTTGTGGTTAGTTCGGCAAGTGATTTTCTATTTATGTTGGGATTGCTGGCAACAGAGTTAATACTGTACTGAAATTTACCCAGACTACTCTTATGCAAATTCCCAAAATTAATAAATCTGTAGTTGGATGGCTGACAACTCTCGGTATAGTTGCAATTTTAACAACTAGTGGAACGATTACTTATACAGTCTTGCGCTTTGCTTCTACTCACCAAAGTCATCCAAAAACATCCGTAGCTAAAGTTCCTGAATTTATCGGTGTGGCTGCATTAGGGCGTTTAGAGCCAAAGGGAGAGGTAATTAAACTTTCTGCACCTAATTCTATAGAGGGTAATCGAGTAGAGCAGTTGTTAGTTAAACAAGGAGACAAAGTAAAAGTCGGTCAAATTATTGCTATTTTAGATAATCGCGATCGCCTACTTGCAACTTTAGAAAAAGCCAAAGAAGACGTAAAAATTGCAAAAGCTCGTCTGGCTCAGGTTAAAGCTGGAGCAAAAGCAGGAGACATTAATGCTCAAAAGGCAAATATTACCCGCATAGAAGCAGAACAAAGAGGACAAATTATTGCAACTCAAGCAGAGATAGCACGTTGGCAAGCCGAGTTAGCCAATGCTCAAAAAGAATATAAACGCTATCAATTTCTGTACAAAAATGGTGCTATTTCCGACTCTAATCTTGATAGTAAGCATTTAATTATAAAAACTGTTACTCAACAAATAAATGCAGCTAAAGCAAATTTGCAAAGAATCAAAAAAGCCCAACAGGAGCAATTAAACGAAGCAAAATCTACTTTAACTAGCATCAAAGAAGTTCGTACAGTTGATGTGCAAGTAGCCGAAGCAGAAGTTCGTAGCGCTGAGGCAGTAGTAAAACAAGCACAGGCAAACTTGAATTTAGCATATGTAAGAGCTACTCAAAATGGACAAATTTTAAAAATACACACTTATGCTGGAGAAATTGTAAGTAAAGAAGGAATTGCTGAACTTGGTCAAACAAATAAAATGTATGTTGTAGCTGAAGTTTATGAAACAGATATTAGTAAAGTTCGTGTTGGTCAAAAAAGTATTATCACTAGTGATGTTTTTGTTGGGAAATTAAACGGTATTGTAGAAGAATTTGGTTTACAAATTGGTAAAAAAGATATTTTCGACACTGATCCAACAGCAAGTATAGATGCTAGGGTTGTGGAAGTCAAAATTGCTTTAGATAGAGTCAGTAGTCAAAAAGTTGCGGGTTTAACCAACTTACAAGTAAAGACATTAATTCAGCAGTAATATAACGCAATTTAAGCAAAATTAAAATATGAAAAGGAGAATCCCACTAGCTTGGTTACAACTTAGTCGAGAAAAAAATCGCCTTTTAGTTGCAATGGCGGGAATTACTTTTGCAGATATTCTCATATTTATTCAATTAGGTTTTCAATCTGCACTTTATGATAGCAATACGAGGCTGCAACGTAGCCTGCAAGGAGACATAGTTCTAATCAGTCCTAATACTCGTAGCATGATTAATATGTCATCCTTTCCTCGTCGTCGTTTATATCAAACCATGAACTTTAAAGGGATAATGTCAGCTGATGCATTGTATCTAGATTTTGCTAAATGGAAAAATCCTCATACTCATCAGTTTAATACAATATTAACTATAGGATTTAATCCAGAAAAATCTGTTTTTAAATTACCTGAAGTGAGTCAAAAATTAGATATTGTCAGATTGAGTGACACCATGTTACTTGATAGAGGAACGCGAGGAGTTTCACAAGAAATTATTAATAAGATTGTACAAGGTAAAATTGTTTTTATTGAAATTGAAAAGCGTAAAATAGCAATTAATGGCTCATTTAATATTGGATTTTCTTTTGCTGCTGAAGGTCATTTAATTACCAGCGATCAGAACTTTCTACGTTTATTTTCTACAAGAAGGAAAGTATCTGAAGTTAATGTAGGTTTAATTACACTCCAACCAGGCTACGAACCAAAATCAATGGCTGTAGCTCTACAAAATATTTTACCTAATGATGTAAAAGTACTGACGATGCAAGAATTTATAGAATTTGAAAAAAATTATTGGGCTAAAAATACAGCTATTGGCTTTATTTTTAGTCTCGGTACACTTTTAGGATTTGTTGTTGGTACAGTTATCGTTTATCAAATTCTTTATAGTGATGTTACAGAACACTTACCAGAATATGCAACCTTAAAAGCAATGGGATTCCGAGATATATACTTATTGAGTGTTGTTTTTCAAGAAGCATTAATTTTAGCAATTCTAGGTTATATACCTGGATGTGCTATTTCTTTCTATCTATATACATTAACTAGAAATGCGACTAATTTACCTTTATTTATGCCAATCAGCCGTGCGATCGCTGTTTTTGTTTTGACTGTTTTAATGTGTACAATTTCTGGTGCGATCGCTATGAGTAAAATTAAGTCTGCCGATCCAGCTGAAATATTCTAATTTTAAAATCCAAATCCAAAATTGGTATAAGGCTTTAACTGACATGAGCCAATCTCCCAAACCAAACCTCTGGCAAAAATTAAATAACTCTACTCTACTACGTTTGTTATTGTTATTCGCCTGTGGTTGGGCATTTGTTATACTGATTAGTTATTTTTATAACGTTATTGCTATCTTTACTACTGCTGCTATTGTTGCAGCCTTGCTAAATTATCCTGTTCAGTGGTTATCTCGCTATGTACCCAGAGGATTAGCAATTGCGATCGCTTTTTTAGGTACTATAGTTATTCTCCTTACCTTAGTCACAGCTTTGGGATTACAAGTGATGACTCAAGGGCAAGGATTAGTCGCTCGCATCACCCAAGCACTGAACACCCAAAACTTACTACCACTTCAAGAATTTCTAGGCAATCTGAGTATTGAAAGAATTTTGCAAACCTTGCAAACTAGCTTGATGTCAGGCATAGGAATCGCTCAGAATGTCTTTTCGAGTGTGTTTACATTCGTATTCCTTGCCGTTATTAGTCTTTATATGTTAATCGATGGCGAAAAACTTTGGTTTGCTTTTTTAAATTTGATACCTACTCCTTCACGCGATCGGTTTGCTAATACTTTTCAGAGGAGTTTTTTGGGATTTCTCCGAGGACAATTATTATTAATGCTATTTTTGTCTACTACAAGTTTCCTCATCTTTTCAATTTTAGGAGTAAACTATGCATTGTTCTTAGCAATTATTGTCGGTATTTTAGATGCCATTCCTGGAATTGGAGCAACACTTGCAGTTTTGATAATTACTTTATTGATTTTGGCATCTCAAGGCTGGGTATTAGCTCTCAAGGTTGTGATAGCTTGCATAATTCTTCAGCAAATTCAAGATAACTTTGTGAGTCCTAAAGTTATGGGAAACGCTTTAGAAATTAGCCCAGTTCTACTCTTTTTTGCTCTTTTTATTGGCGAGCGAATTGCTGGTTTACTAGGTGTATTCCTGTCGATTCCCATAGCTGGAATGATTGCTGCGTGGTTAAGAGCAGATGCACTAGAAACACAGAACTCTTTATCAGAAAAATCACAAGAGTTGATAAACAAAGATTTGTGATTAATAGCTTTTATCTATATAATCTCTCTTTTATTTTAATAAATCAGTTTCTTTTTTTTCTTTTTATCATGATTCAGTGCATGAATTAAATCGGAATACCGTAAATACTGAAAAGCCAAACTTAAGCATAGTTCAAAGGATGAAAAATGGCTATTGAAACAAGCATTTGGATTTACTGGTTATTATGTTTGCTCGCTACTATTTTAATAGTTGCAAATAGAAATTTTGTTGATAAATTGCTAAGTCCCTACTCAAAATCATTCTATCTAGACAAAGGTTATACAACTTTCTTAATTCTGGGATGGATAACAACATTTATGGCGTCTAGTGTCTACATTTTATTTACACGCAAGTACGAAATAGGAACTTATGAAATTTCAGATCTCCTATTATTTTCAGTTATGAATGGTGTTTTAGAACAATTTATGTTTATTTTTTGGTTTTTATTAGGTTGTTATCTCGGACATATTATAGTCTCAAAAAATCATAAATTAATTTTTCTTTTTGGATATATTAGTTATTTTATTTTTTCTGGATTAATCCATGCTTTGTTTTGGACAAAAGTCCTTCCCTTGCATCAACCTGCAACTGTTGTCATGATTTCAGCACTGACTACTATGTCCCTAATTTGGATGTGGTTAGCATGGAGATATCGAGCTGTTGTAGCAATTATTGCCATGCACATTCTGATCGATTTTCTGATGATTGGACATCTGCACTTTACTTGGTTTGATTCTTTGCAGTTGATTTAACGAAACCACATATGTATATAGCGTAACTTTAGCACGGTTGCCTCAAACCCTTACTATCTGTGTAATTGGCGTAAATCATCTGAGAAACTTTTGGTGGTTCATCGCCGATGTGAAAAGCACGAGCGCTTTCCTCTATCATTTTATCTGCATGAGTTACTCGCTCAAATTGTCGCTTGTGTTCAGCCCAAGATTCTACCACCGCAGTTTCTACAAATCGACCAGGATCGGATAAATCTTGATACAAGCCCCAACAAATTGCGCCATCCCGTCGCCTAATATTGCTGAGTGCCTTCATAACTTTAGTAAACTCGTTGGCGTTGACTGGATCAATACGATACTCTAAGACAATTAAAACCGGGCCGTCATTTGGGCAAGGTTCAAAAGCGATCGCTGGTTGATCCCAGTGCAAGGATGAACGCAAATCCAATTTTTCGGCACAACGAAGGCGATAACGCACCGTCAACATAACAGCAACAATCAAACCTACACCAGCGCTGTCAAGGGCAATTGAGATACTTGTATTTTGGGCAACTGTACCCCATAACAAACTACCCAAAGTCAAGCATCCTTGAAACACCAACAATTGCACTGCTAAAGCCCTTGCCCTTACCCATGTGGGAACGGATGTTTGTGCTGCTACACCCAAGCTCACCATCACACTGAGGGAAGAAATTCCTACTAATATCATCAAGGCACATACCAAGGGAAGATTACGGAGGTAGGCAAGCACTAGCATCATCACTCCCATCAGCAAAGATGATAAAGCAACTAGCTGGTCTATAGAAAGCCGTTGTCTCAACTTAGGTAAAATAAAAGCTCCGCTCAAGCCACCGATGCCCCAAAAAGTAAGTATAATTCCATACCCCAATGCATCTAGCTGTAATTCTTGTCGTCCCAGTAGTGGTAGGAGGGCAAACAAGGCACTGGCAAAGAAAATATAGGCGGATGTACGAATTAATACAGTTTGTAATGGTGGAGCGTAACGCACGTAACGAATTCCAGCTTGCATAGCTCCTAAAAATCGCTCCGCAGGTAAGGCACTCCTTTGAGGAGTGCGCTGCCAGCGATATATTACCAATATTACTCCGACAAAAGAAGCAGCATTAAGCAGAAAAACGGCTCCAGTACCAACGGCGGCAATGATTATACCTGCCAAAGCCGGGCCAATTGAGCGCGATAAATTGATTACTATACCACTGAGAGTTATCGCTTGCGGCAAATCCTCTATTGCTACTAATTCTGGAGTAATGGCTTGCCACACGGGCATATTGATGGAGCTGCCAATACTCAAAGCAAAAGTCAACGCTAAGAGTATCGAAGGATTGATGATATTTGCCAGAGTTAATAATCCTAGTACTATTGCTACTGCCAACATCCAAGTTTGTGTCCACAGCAGTAGCTTGCGACGATCAACCACATCGGCGATCGCGCCAGCTGGTAATGCTAATAAAAAAAAGGGCAAGCTTGCAGCCGCCTGCATCAGCGCTACCAAAAAAGGTGAGTCAGGAGCCAAAGTAGTCATTAACCAAGCTGCCCCAACATCATGCATCCAAGTACCAATAGTTGATACCGCCGATGCAAACCACAAAGCGCGAAATACTGGCTGCCGCAGGGGACTCCACATTGATGTAGATACTGCTGGTGCGGTCATAAAAGAAGGAGAAAGAGGGGTGGTAAAGACAGTGACTTGTGACTGCCCTAGAGGGTAGGAGAAAAAATATATACTTTTTGAGAATATAAAAATAATAGAACGGAAAGCAACTCCGTGTGTTTTAAATTAATGTCAGTATTTCCAAATATTAGTTTCCGGGAAGCCACTTGCCAAGAAGATTCTCTGATTGCTCAACACTTTTATCAGTTGTGGCGAGACAATAACGTTTCAGATGAATCTATCCGCTCTGACTGGCTTGAGGTGATTCTTGAATTTATCAGCAAAGCTCGTCAAGATTTATACTACAAAGCATTTGTTGTAGAGATTGATGGTAAAGTAGTCGGCTCTGCTAGTTGTCAGCTGTTTGCTGGTCTTTATCCTATGCCATTTACAGAAGATTACCGCAAATATGGTTATATTTGGGGTGTTTATGTTGAACCACCTTACCGTAGTCGGGGAATTGCCACGCAGCTTACAAGTATGGCAATTGAGTATCTCAAAGCGATCGCTTGTACGCGAGCAATCCTCCACGCCTCACCATCAGGTAAACCAGTCTACGAGCGCCTTGGTTTTTTGCCAAATAATGAAATGCGGTTAGATATTTAGGATAGTAGAGACGGGTTTAAAAGATAAATTGTCGGTTTTCACCCAAATATAATCAACAAAACCCGCATGGCAGTCGCACTCGACGCGCTTAACCCGACGCCAGGTGACGCCAGTCGCTACAACGCGCTTAACCCGCGCAACGCGCTGGCTCCGCAACGCACTGGCTCCGCAACGCGCTGCCTCCCGTACAGTAGTTAGTGGTTAGTTTTTGGTGTTAACTAATAACTAATGACTAATAACTGTTGACTGTTGACTCATCAATGGTTGTGCCGATCGCAAAACTACATCCAATAGCCCTGGAAACAATACCTCTAAATCTTCCCGCCTTAAAGAATTTATATGTTGTGTTCCTTCTTTGCGCGTCCAGACTACGCCCGACTCTCTTAAAATCTTAAAGTGATTGGACATGGTAGACTTGGCGATCGCAAAATCAAAATCGGCACAGCACTGCTCTCCCTTAGTCGCCAACTGCCGAACAATTTCTAGTCGCACAGGATCGCCTAAGGCATACAATACCCCTGTCAAAGAAATATTTTTTCGATCTGGGTGATATAAGAATCTCATACTTGCATTATCTCATAAAGTAGATTATATTTTAATTATTCGATTATATCGAAATAACGAATAAAGGGAGGGCAAATATGTCATCCGTTACGAATGTGACAGAAGCCACGTTCAAGCAAGAAGTCCTCGAAAGTGAAGTTCCGGTATTAGTAGACTTTTGGGCGCCGTGGTGTGGCCCTTGTCGTATGGTGGCACCAGTGGTGGATGAGGTGGCTGCCGAGTACGTAGGACAGGTAAAAGTGGTGAAACTAAACACAGATCAAAACCCCACTGTTGCCAGTCATTACGGGATTCGTAGCATTCCCACACTCATGGTGTTTAAAGGCGGGCGGCAAGTTGATACGGTTGTAGGTGCAGTACCAAAAACAACCTTAGCTAAAACTCTATCACAGCATCTGTCTTGAGAATAAGGCAGAAGGCACAGAGCAGCGCGTTCGCGGAGCCAGTGCGCCCTTGCGGAGCCAGTGCGCCCTTGCGGGTTAAGCGCGTTGTAGCACCTGGCGTCGGGTTAAGCGCGTCGAGTGCGACTGCAAAGAGGCAGGAGGCAGTAGACGCAAAGCGGCTTCCGTAGGTAGGAAAGAAAGTTTTCCTACCCTTGTTATGTGATGTCTCACATGACTACCTAGTTTGAAACTAAGGTTGGGTATATTACTTACCCGCCCTACTGAATTTTTAACAGAAAAGCAGCAAGTGTAAAGCATGAACTAACCAGTCAAATTTACCCTTGTTGCTCTATGTTCTTCTTCTTTAGCACTAGAAACGCTCAACTTCCTTGCTTAAACGTTTTGCAACCACCGCAAAAGTTGCAGCGATGGTAGTTTACCTGTGCAGCCCTTTAGCTTCAGCCACTAACGGTGCAGCTTTGCGGGCAGATGGTGGTGTTGTGCGCTCAATAGTTTAGCCCAGAGTAATTGTAATTTTTTTAAAAAACCAGGAGAAAAATCCATGATAGAACTCTACTACTGGACAACGCCTAACGGTCACAAAATTACAATATTCCTTGAGGAAGCCGAACTTCCCTACACCATTATTCCCGTAAATATTGGCGCAGGCGATCAATTTAAACCAGAATTTCTCAAGATTTCACCCAACAATCGCATCCCTGCAATTATTGACAAAGAACCGACTGATGGTGGCGAACCCATTTCAGTCTTCGAGTCTGGTGCAATTTTGCTGTACTTAGCAGAAAAAACTGGCAAGCTAATTCCAAGCAACACGCGAGAACGTACAGAAGTCCTCCAATGGTTATTCTGGCAAATGGGAGGCTTAGGGCCAATGGCGGGTCAGAACCACCACTTCAGTCAATATGCGCCTGAAAAAATCCCTTATGCCATCAACCGCTATGTGAACGAGACAGGGCGATTGTACGCTGTACTGAACAAACGACTGAGCGATCGCGAATTTGTGGCTGGTAATAATTATTCAATTGCCGATATCGCAGCTTATCCCTGGATTGTACCTTATGAGCGCCAAGGGCAAAATTTAGAGGATTTTCCGAACCTCAAGCGCTGGTTTGAGGCAATTAAAGCACGTCCGGCAACAATTCGCGCCTATGAAAAAGCAGAAGCATTCAAAAATCAGGCACTCGATCCCGACAAGTCACGAGAATTGTTGTTTAACCAATCGGCGAATACAGTGAAACGTTAATAAAGGCGATTGGGGATAGTAGTCTATCGCGTAAGTTTTGAGGTGTTTGTAGTAAGCGTTTTAGCGCTCTGGGAGTTAAGGACTAAAGTCCTTACTACGAACTCATATAACCTGCTCAATATTGCAAGTACTCACTTTCATCTAAACAAAGTAAAAAGTCAATTTTTTGGCAATCAACTATGAACACTGACATTAATTTATTCACTCCTTACCAACTTGGCGACATCGAACTAAACAACCGCATTGTTATGGCTCCGCTTACCCGCAACCGTGCAGGTGAAGGTAATGTACCCCACGAACTCAATGCAGAATACTACGCTCAACGTGCATCCGCAGGACTAATTATTTCTGAAGCAACTCAAGTTTCACCTCAAGGACAAGGATATCCTTTTACACCAGGTATTCATTCGCCCGAACAAATAGCAGGATGGAAGCTAGTCACTGATGCTGTGCATCAGCAGGGAGGAAGAATTTACCTGCAACTGTGGCACGTAGGGCGCATTTCTCACCCGGATTTGCAACCAGACGGAGCCTTACCTGTAGCACCTTCTGCTATTCCAGCCAAAGGACAAGCTTCTACATTTGAGGGAATGAAACCCTTTGTCACACCTCGTGCATTAGAAACCGAAGAAATTGCAGAAATTGTGGAACAATATCGTCAGGGTGCAGAAAATGCCTTAGTCGCCGGATTTGATGGCGTAGAAATTCATGGTGCTAACGGTTACTTAATTGATCAATTTCTCCGCGATGGTACAAATCAGCGTACAGATATATACGGTGGTTCACTAGAAAATCGTGCCAGATTCCTATTGGAAATAACAGAAGCAGTAACTAGTGTCTGGGGTGCAAAGCGGGTAGGAGTACGTCTTTCTCCTAGTGGAACCTTCAATGATATGTCTGACTCCAATCCACTAGCAACATTTGGTTATGCAGCACAAGCACTAAATCAGTTTGATTTAGCATATTTGCATATTTATGAAGCAACGGAGGCAGATATTAGATATGGCGGAACAGTCGTACCTACCAGTCACATCCGAGAACGCTACAAAGGCACATTGATGGTTAATGGAGACTATACCTTAGAAAAAGGTAATAGCGTCCTGGCAACAAAAGAAGCGGATTTAGTCGCATTTGGCAGACTGTTTATAGCCAATCCAGATTTACCCCGGCGCTTTGCTCTAAATGCACCTCTGAATGAACCCGATCCATCAACTTTTTATGGTGGAACAGAGAAGGGCTATACCGATTACCCAACACTCGAACTACAGCAACTGCGCTAACCAAACAGCTTGACTATCTACCTGGGAAGGGTAAAAGTATTCATGTGTACTCTCTTCCCAGATTCATCGAGAAAGGCAGAGTACAAGAGGCAGAGAGAAGTTTGATCGGAGGAACAGTCTAGAACCCCCACTAAACTCCTGTTCAGTGGCTGCTTCCTAGAGGGGTTAGAATCCCCTTCTGTAAAAAATCATCTGCCATCTGCCTTCTACCTTTTCAATTAAACAACAGGGGAATTGCATGAATCCAATTACTCAGGAACTGAACTTATAAACCCAACCTTTAAATGTGCCAAGCGCCGTCTTGCAGCGTCGTTCTATCAAATATTTCAAGACAGATCCCATCCCTCCAGAATTGCTCCGGCATTTGCTAGAGCTAACCGTCGTAAGATAGGGAAGATGGAGAAGAATTTACTTTTATTACTTCCTCAACTCCCTCAACTCCTTGTCCCCGTGTCTTAATTACTGCGGCTCAACTAATTCTGTATCAAATACTTCTGCAAAAGACTGTACTATCGTTGCACGTACTTCATCGCAAGTGATATCTGGAATCCACTCAGTCAAACTAGCTACAGACTTATCCGATATCCCACAGGGAACTATTCTTTCAAAGCCTGTCATATCAGGGCAAACATTGAATGAAAATCCATGCATGGTAATCCAGCGACTAACTTTAATACCAATCGCTGCTACTTTACGTTCTTCCACCCAAACGCCAGTCAAACCAGATATGCGCTCTCCTCGTAAACCATAAATATGTAAAGTATTAATTATTACTTGCTCTAGCTGTCGTAAATACCAATGGAGGTCTTTGTAATAACGTTGTAGATTTAAAATTGGATACCCCACCAACTGACCGGGACAATGGTAAGTGACTTCACCACCTCGCTCAATTTTGTGTACTTCATAATTGTTGTGGTTAATGTCAAATTTAAGAAATTCAGAATTTGCTCCTTGTCCTAAAGTGTAGACGGGAGGATGTTCCAGCAACATGAACACATCATCTAAGCTCTTGTCTTTGATACGTTCGGCAACAAGCGATCGCTGCCAATTCAAAGCATCTATGTAAGGTGTTAAGCCTTGGTTGTATAACAAACATCGATGAGAGTATGAAGGATTACTACGGAACATTGCAAAAAATAACTGATGTGTCAAAATATGGGTATTAGAAATTACATAATTTTCGGCAAAAAACCTCAAGCTATGCAAAGGATTTTAAAGGAAAGTAAAGGGAAGCAGTTTTGTAAAATACAAAATGCTAGTTTGAATATATAACCTCAATGGTGTTGGGAGGAATTCTCTGCAAGAACCATCATGCTAACAAAAAAGTAGAAAGTACTAGCTGATGGTGTCTAATCAGTTGTTCGCATCTAAGACGGGATAAAACTTACAACCAGACACGTGTTGTCTATGAACAGAAAAACAAATCCACCCCACTTGGAGGAGTAAAGCTGATGATATCTGCGTGGGTGTATCAATGCCTTTGTTGCAGTTGCAGCAATTGCAGAGATTCGGAAAGCCAATTACTAAAGTTGGCTGAGGATAAGCACACCAACAGCAGGATGTAGGAATTTTCCGATTTAGCCCGGCGGCAGTGATAGACCTTACCGCAATTCCTTTTCTCCAAACCAAATACACATCAAACATTGAGCGGGAGAGTTTACATGAAGCTTGTCATCCACGGCAAAAATATTGAAATCACCGATGCAATCAGGGATTATGTACATCAAAAAATTGAAAAGGCGGTGAATCATTTTCAGAACATCACAAATGAAGTGGATGTGCATTTGAGCGTAGCTCGCAATCCCCGGATTAATCCCAAGCAATCGGCAGAAGTCACTATTTATGCTAACGGAAGTGTCATCCGTGCCGAGGAGAGCAGCGAGAATTTATACGCCAGTATCGATTTGGTAGCGGATAAAATAGCTCGTCAACTGCGTAAATACAAAGAACGGCGTCATGAGAAGAAAACTCATGCCCAAACTACCATTGAAGGAGTTGTTCAACAAACTGTAGTCCAAGATTTAATAGGCGATCGCACTCCCGAATTACCGGAAGAAGTAGTTCGCACAAAATATTTTTCCATGCCGCCAATGAGCGTTGCCGAAGCGTTGGAGCAGCTGCAACTGGTAGATCACGACTTTTATATGTTCCGGAATTCAGAAACTAACGAAATTAATGTTATTTATGAACGCAATCACGGTGGTTATGGTGTGATTCAACCCCGCAATGGGAATGGACATACCAACAGCAAAAACGGCAAGACGGCTCATGCTGGTACGCCGGAACAGTCGCACGTGCATAAATGACACTAGTTTAGTGGTTAAGTTAGCCTTCGTAGGGTGCGTTATCGACGATAGTCCTAACGCACCGAAAATCTGGATGGTGCGTTGTGCTTGGCGGCAACACACCCTACTAATGTACAGACTAACTACTAACTAGCTGCTGCAATGTTTTCAGTGCCTCCTCGACGTGAGCTTTAAAGTTCAACATCGAGTCAAAGACGTACTGCACAACTCCATTGTTATCTATCACATAGGTAACGCGACCGGGAATTAAACCAAAAGCTGTGGTAGCACCATATAGCTTCCGTACTTTGTCGCCTTTGTCGCTCAACAAAGTGAATGGTAGCTGGTATTTGGCAGCAAATTTTTGATGAGATTCCGGTGAATCGCCACTGATGCCAATGATTTCTGCGCCAGCAGATTGAAATACTTCATAGCGATCGCGAAAAGCACAAGATTCTGCTGTACATCCGGGCGTGTCATCCTTGGGGTAAAAATAAAGAACGACTGATTTGCCCCGAAAATCTTTCAAACTAACAGATGTACCGTCCTGGGAGGGAAGGGTAAAATCAGGCGCAGTATCCCCAACTTTTACAGACATAAGCAATTTCAAATTTACTTTTCAAAATTGACATGACACTAATACCTCTGCCCATTTTGTAAAACGCCCGCAGGCTAGAAGCCTGGGGGTAGTCGTACAAAGCCCATGCAGGTGGGCTGAAATTCTTATAGGCTGCGGAGGCAGCCTTTGTTTGTATAGCCGCACCCTTCTGGGGTGTCGGATTTGGGCAAAGGTATTGGACATAAAAACCGGGTTTATTGAACAACCCAGTTTTTCATGCTAGGCATAGTTCCTTTACAAAATTTTAACTTGTGTATTGGTTTAAAAATTTCCTTGATCGTCTGTCTTAAGAGAGGTAATTTATAATCTCCACGTAAAATTTCATTTATGCGCCTCACTTCTCTTGATGTGTTTCGCGGCATTACCATTGCTGGCATGATTCTCGTCAACATGGCTAGTATTGCCGATCCTAATGTCTATCCTCCCCTACTCCACGCCCAATGGCACGGTTGGACACCAACTGACTTAGTATTTCCCTTTTTTCTGTTTATAGTTGGTGTAGCGATGAGTTTTTCCTTCTCTAAATACACTGACAACAAAGCAGAGGGAGAAACTCCCCATCCACCTTACGGGCGCATCTTACGCCGTGCTGCTATTCTCTTTGCTTTGGGATTACTTCTCAATGGCTTTTGGAATCAAGGTATTTGGACTTTTGATTTCAGTAGCATCCGGATGATGGGAGTGTTGCAACGCATCAGCCTTACCTACCTGCTGGCAAGTCTGGCAGTTCTCAACCTACCGCGCAAAGGGCAATGGATACTGGCAACAGTGCTACTCATCGGTTACTGGGTGGCGATGATGTATGTGCCTGTTCCCGGTTACGGTGCTGGCGTGCTGACAAGGGAAGGTAACTTTGGTGCTTATATAGATCGCTTGATTATTCCCAAAGCACATCTTTACAAAGGCGATGGCTTCAACTTCATGGGAGATCCAGAGGGACTTTTTAGCACTATTCCGGCTATTGTGAGTGTTTTAGCTGGTTACTTTACCGGGCAGTGGATACGTAGTAAAAAAGAGATAAGTCCTGAAACTAGTATGGATATAGTCTTATTTGGTCTTAGCTGTCTAGTTCTGGGTGGAATTTGGGATTTAGCGTTTCCGATTAATAAAAAGCTCTGGACTAGTTCCTACGTAGTATTTACTACTGGATGGGCTTTATTATTACTTGCAACTTGTTATGAATTAATAGAAGTGCGACGAGTGCGGCGTTGGGGTAAAGCTTTTGAAATCTTAGGATTAAATGCCATATCTATATTTGTCGCATCCGTACTGTTGATTAAAATTTTGGTTAGAACCACCGTTGGGACTGGAGAAAAGGCTCCCAACACTTACAATTGGATTTATCAAAATCTGTTTACATCTTGGGCTGGTGCGTTCAATGGTTCACTTTTATTTGCGATCGCGACTGTGTTGTTGTGGTTGGCAGTTGCCTATGGAATGTATCGCCAACGCTGGTTTATTAAAGTTTAAATCTGCTTTTATTGCCCAGTCCATTGCTTGCGATCGCTTATTCTATTCTTCTGCATTAAAGTCTACTTTATCGTAAATATCCGCCAGCAAAATTTGGCAAGGAACCGAGGCTAGAGATAAAGTTATATCTCCATCTTCATATTCAGAAAATATCCATTTATTGTTATCAGCCTTGCAATACTGCTCAACGTGCATTGTGTACTGATCAATAAGAATATATTCCCCAAAGGTGGGAATGGTACGGTAAGCTGCGAATTTTTCATCGCGATCATAGCTTTTAGTAGATTTTGACAGCACCTCAGCAATCATGACTGGATTGGTGATAGTATCTCTTCTCCCTTCTGTAAATTGCAGTTCACCTGCAACAACCATGACATCAGGATAAGTATGAATGCGCTTATTTGGAATCCAAAGACGCTGATCTGCGACAAAAACTCGATAGGGCTGACGCTTGAGAGCAAAATTTAGCGTGGAATAAAAGTTGCCAGCAATTTGGTTGTGATTGGGTGTTCCGCCTGCCATTAAAATAATTTGTCCATCAATATATTCGTGGCGTTCCTCTGAATTAACCTCTAGTTCTAAGTATTCTTCATGTGAATAGTAGCGTTGTTCTTGTAACTGCATAATATTAATCTTGACGTAACAGAGCTATAAAACCTGCTTGTTCAAAGTGTTTATCATAAGCAAGCGCTTCCAAAATGTTGTGCTGTTCCATGATTTTAAAGGAGGTACAGTCTGTATGGCTCCAAGCTAGATCCAAACGTTGACTGTAAAGCTTTAGTACGCTGAGAAACAAGTCACTTGTTTGGGAAACAACTTCGATATTAGGATTGCTGATGGTATTGATTAATAAGATTGACTGCTGCTCGCCTGAATAGACTACCTTGCTTAGAAAAAGCATTCAATAATTCAGTGAATATTATTTCACTAGTAACTATATGTAAAGAAGGCATGAGATATGCAGTAACATTTTTGGCTTTATGATGTAGTTGGTCGTTGGGATTTAGTAAAGCAATCCAGTAACCTGTATCAGCAAATACTGTTTTCATTCCTCATTTTTGGGTGAGCCATATAGATAGTAATCCAAATTTGCTGCCATATCATTTGGGAGTTTTACCCATTCCTCTTGAGGAATTTGTAGACTAATCTCATCAATAAACTCTAAAAACGATTGAGATGGTAAATTTTGGTTTGACTCTACAGGTGTATTTTCAGAAACTCTTTGTTTAAGTCTATTTTTAATGAAAAGTAAAAAATTTAAGACTTCTTCAACTAAAAAGTCTGGCGCTTGAGCAATTTCCTTCATTACTTCTTCTTTTGCAGTCATAAACTTACCTCATTTCATATTTTTCTAATCTGTTAGGTAATGAATACCTAACAGGCTATAAGCTGTTGATTCATCCAAACTGTTGATAAACTTTTTAGATATTTCTCAACTTAAAACTGTTCAGCAATACTGTTTAGGTAGATAAACAAATCAACTGGATTGAGGTAATCAGTTTGTTTTTACTTTATTCTCAAAAACTTTTGCATTAATCACCCCAAATTTTCTACTTCTACAAGCTGATTGAGTTGATCGAGAATTCTCCAAATTTCCTGTAACATTGGCTCCAACCCAGCACCCGTAACTCCTGAAATCAAAAAAACAGGGGCATGGGAAAGATGATTCAGCTGTGTCGCCAGTACCTCTAAATCTACGCTTTCCCTATCCACCGCATCAATTTTATTCAATGCCAAAACTTGCGATCGCTCGGCTAATCCCCTGCCATAGGCTTGCAATTCTTGCTGAATTGTATTGTAATCTCTGATAACATCATCGCTGGTGGCATCAATCAAATGCAGCAATACTCGCGTGCGCTCAATATGGCGTAAAAAATCATGCCCTAACCCAGTTCCTTGGGAAGCGCCTTCAATTAATCCGGGTATGTCAGCGAAAACTGTACCATCACCTGTAGGCTTGCGTACCACTCCTAAGTTAGGCACTAGGGTAGTGAAGGGGTAATCGGCGATTTTTGGACGTGCTGCTGATAAAGCTGAAATTAATGTAGATTTTCCAGCATTTGGTAGCCCAATAATTCCCACTTCTGCCAAAAGTTTCAATTCTAAACGCAGTTGCTTAACTTCTCCTGGCAGCCCTGGCAAGGCATATTCGGGAGCGCGGTTGCGGTTACTCAAAAAATGCTGATTTCCTAATCCACCCTTACCGCCAGCTGCAATTAGCAAAGTCTGCCCAGGTTCTACTAAATCCCCTAATAAATCACCTGTTTGGGCGTCATAAACGACAGTACCACAGGGAACTTCAATCATTAAATCCTTACCATTTGCCCCAGTGCGGTTATTTGGCCCGCCACGACCACCATTTTCTGCCTTAAACTTATGATTGTATCTGAAGTCAAGCAAGGTTTGCAAGTTCTCATCTGCACGGAAATATATTGAACCACCTTTTCCTCCATTGCCGCCAGAAGGGCCACCTGCTGGCACATACTTCTCCCGTCGGAAAGCGACAATACCATCGCCTCCCTTGCCTGCTTCAACTTCAATTTCTGCTTGATCGATGAATTGCATAATTAGTCATTTGTTAATTGTTAATAGCTAATAGTTAATTGTTGATTGCCATTAACCACTAGCTATTAGCCATTAACTAAATATATTCTGAAACATCCTCTCCACAATCATCTGCCAGATAGGAGAGGGCGCGAAAACGTAAACTTACGAGTTGTTCATAAAGCGGATTGAGCTTGCATAAGGGCGGTATATGAACTACTTTGCGTCCAAATAGTTTGATATCCCGCTCAAAAGGACACTGAGAGGGAATCATTTTGCACAAAAAGCGGGCTACTCTGGGATCTTGAATGTCTAATCCGTCTAGCCAGTCGCGTAAAGGATGTAATGCATCAAGTTGGGGCTTTGTGGGTGCAAAAACAGGAGTTTGTGTCTTTCCTGTTGGCTGTGGCAAAGTATGGCGCAAAGCTTCCAGTAAATTTTCTGGCGCTCCTAACGCTTTACATAACTGGTGCAGCAGATAGTCTTCACTCTTGGAGTAAGTCCCGTCTGCGATCGCTACCATGACTGCCGTGCGTAAGAAGTTTTCTGCTGCTGGTGTACCTACACCCAAGATTGCAGCTAACTCTTCTGGTTCAATGGCATCAAACGATTCCAAGTTAGTTCCAGGAGCTAATTCATCCTGGGTAATACTGGCGATCATTTGTCTTTCTTGGTCATCAAAGTCACCATCTGCCCAAGCAATAGTCAGTAATCCACGCAGCCAAGCGGCTATTTGTTCGCTGCTATAGGGAGATTGAACAGCACTCGTCATAAACTCACGCCTCTAGCTTTTCCCAAGTCCATACTAGCCGACGCTTACTTCATACAATGTTATTTATTTTATTAAATCTTTGAATTAACAATGATGAATTGCGTACACGAATAGGGGACAGGGAGTAGGGAGAATTTCTCGTTACCAGGTTGAACGTAGTAACGAGGGCTTGGTGGCTCTGCCTGGTGGCTGAGTAAATAGAGATTATTTTTTTCTCTTGTGCTAAGATTATTGAGATTTTTTTTAATTAATCTCCTTTTTAGGAGATTTTTTAATGATAAAAACTAAAATTGACCTTGGTGTCATTCAAGAAACACTACTAATTCCTCTCTGGGCTAGAGCTACCGAATTAAAGCAAGCCGATCCGATTCTATTAGACTCTAAATCGGCTGAGATTGTCGCAGCGATTGATTACGGTTTTGAGAAATTTACTCATGCCAAGAACTCTCAAGTAGGTGCTTGTTTGCGAGGAATGATCATCGACAACTGGACACGTAATTTCCTCCAACAGCATCCTCAAGGCTCAGTTGTGGAAATTGGCGCAGGATTGAATACGCGCTTTGAAAGATTGGATAACAACCAAGTGCGCTGGTTTGATTTAGACTTGCCGGATGTGATGGCTTTGCGCAAGCAGTTTTTTCAAGAAACGGAACGACGTCAGTTTATTATTGCTTCTTGTCTGGATACAGACTGGTTTGAGCGCGTTAAAGCCATTGGTACACAACCTTGTATGTTTATAGCGGAAGGTGTGTTGATGTATCTTAACGAACTACAGGTGCAACAACTTTTTAGCAATCTCTTACAAGAGTTCCCTGGTTCGTGGTTTGCCTTTGACTCCATATCACCGCTTTTCGTGAAGAATCAGCAGCGCCACGATGCAATTAAACACATGGCGGCAAAGTTCGATTGGGGAATTTCAGATATTCGTAAGATAAAAGATTGGGACTCTCGCTATCACATTATGGAGGTTTGTACTTTTAAAGATTTGCCAGCAAAATATTTAAAACGTTTTTCCTTAATTAATCGTCTCTTATTTTCGTATATTCCACCTTTACGAAATACTTATCGTTTAGCATTAGTCAAGCTTGGTTAATTTAAATAACAAAAAAGATTTTAGGATATAAGTCATGTTTAATTTTGGTATCGAGCATGAAGTTTCTTTCCTCAATTCCGAAGGAAAGTTTGTTGACTTTTCTGGTGCAAAATTTGCTGATTTTAATCAAATTATCGAACAACTTCCCATATACCCTAATGACCATCTCCAATTACATATTGGAGACGCTGGCATTAGAAAGAAAAGATGGTATATAGAAGGATTTGAAAGATTTGCAAATTCCCAAGAAATTATAGATTGTACTCCCAAAGGAATTGAAATTAGAACAACAATAAATTCTACTATTCAAAGCACAATTGATGAGTTGACAGAAAGTTTTGGTTTACTGTGTAAAGTAGCATTACAGTTTGGCTTTTCGCCAGTTTTAATCAGTTTTAATCCCTATCAAACAATTTTTGAGCCTAAACCGCCATTAAATGATTATGAAATTAAACAAATACAACAGGCTTATCCGGAAGAACAAACGGCTAACATTTATATGGTGACTTATGGGCCAGATTTAAATATATCAATGACAGATTTATCAAATGAAAATATGATTGATATTGGCAAAAAATTAACTTATTACAGTCCTTATATTGTTCCTTTTAGTTATAGTTCACCGTTTTATCAAGGTAGTTTGTGGGACGGTTTATCTGTGAGGACTTTTGTTAGAACTGGAAAAAGAGCAGCAGCAATGGTTTTTGTAGAAAAGCCAGAACAAATAATTAAGTCGACGCCTTCATTGACAAAAATAGCACGTCTACCTGCGGAAGTTGGTCGGATTGAATTTAAGGCTTTTGATAGTTGTGATGATTTTTCAATTTATGCTGGTTTGTTAGCTTTATTAAAAGGTCTAATTTTAGATGAATCACTGCCTGGTAGAGCAACAATACCAGATATCGAAAAGCACCAAATTTCAGCACAGCAAGGATTTGATAATCAAGATATTTATGCGATCGCCTCACAAGTTTTGCAAGCTGCCGAATTTGCCCTTGAAGACGATCCAGATGTAAATTTGCTAGCACCATTAAAAGTGATGCTCGAAAAACGAGAAACAAAAGCTCATCAACTTATTCGTGATTTCCACAAGCTGGGTTCAATAGAACAAGTACTGAAGAATACTTACTCTGCATTGGCATGATTGATGACTACATCCAAGCCACTATGGCTCAAAATCAGATTCCGGGGCTTTCTGTTGCAGTGGTGCAGGAAGGTGAACCTGTTTTAGTCAAGGGCTATGGATGGGCAAATGTTGAACACTCAGTTCCGGCAACTGAACGTACAGTTTATGAAATTGCGTCTGTTGGCAAAACTTTCACTGCCACACTCATAATGATGTTGGTTGAGGAAGGAGTAATTTCTCTAGATGAGGTGATCGCCAATTACCTCGACAATATACCTCCAGCGTGGCAGCCCGTTACAATCAAGCATATTCTGTCTCACCAATCTGGAATTCCCAGCTATACTGATGCCAAAAATTACTGGGAAATCACCCGTCTTGATTTATCTAAATCTGAAATTTTGGCTTTAGTTAGTAATTTACCCCTCAAGTTCCAACCGGGTGAATTGAGTGCCTATGACAACACAGGCTATTATTTATTAGGCTTAATCTTAGAAAAGATAACGGGGCAATCCTATGGAGATTTATTGCACGATCGCATTTTTGCTCCTTTGGGCATGAATGCAACTGTAATGAATTCTCCTAGAGATATTGTGCCGCACCGGGCTGCTGGTTACCGATGGCTTAATGATAAGCTTGTGAACAAACCCTACTACAGTCCTTCAGTTACCTATTCAGCTGGGGGGCAACTCTCCTGTGTGGAAGATATGGTGAAGTGGGAACAAGCTCTTTACAATGCAACTGTGCTGAGGCAATCAACTCTCGATTTAATGTGGACTCCCCATCCTCCAAACCTTGGTGATGATTGGAACAAACTCAAATATGTGGCAGGTTTAGGTTGGTGGGTAATTAATTATTGCGATCGCCGAGTAGTTGTTCATAATGGTTCGATTCTGGGTTTCGCTAGCAATATTACCCGCTTTATCGATGACAAAATTACCGTGATTTTGTTCTGTAATTTAGATAGAATAGCGCGACCGGATGCAATTGCGGCATATATTGCTGGATATTACTGTCCATCCCTTGCCGGATTGGCGCTTCAGCCTCCATTAGAAAACGATTAAATTTATTGAGTTGACTTCATAATTTCATTCTCTGATTTCCAAAGTGATGCTGGTAATCGCCAGTAAAAACCATTTTCTCGCTCCATCAATTGATAACCAATTAATTCGCGTCGCAAAGTTGCGTAATCAGAGTGATGACGGGCAATAATTTCGTTGACTTGACGTTCTGTATAAGTTACTTCTTGTTCAAATTTTCTTACTAACCATCTAAGTATGATCAAGCGTTTTTTGCGAGTAGCGGGAATTTTGATAAGGTTTACACCATCAAGGTAAGTTTTGAGTACTTTTTCTTCCCATGCTTCCAACTTGAGATTACTCATACATTGCACCTAGAACTATGAGATATCATCACGAAGTATAAGAGAACTATCATCTAAATGAATCAAGAAGAATTATCTGCATGGTTTGTAGCTAATAAAACTTTACTAGAAAATGCTTACACAGTAGAAACTGAACCCTGGAAACAATCAGGGTTTTCTGGACCTTACGAACGCTGGATTACTTGTAGAAAGCCAATTGCTGATTGTGTAGATCAACCCGGAAATTTATTGGATATTGGCTGTGCTAATGGTTACTTACTAGAGTGCTTATTACAATGGACAGCTGCCAGAGGAATTAACATTCAGCCCTACGGCTTGGATATCTCAACAAAACTCGCTGATTTAGCAAAGCAAAGATTGCCAAATTTCACCAGTAATATTTTTATTGGTAATGCTTGGACATTTGTTCCACCGCTCAAATTTGATTTTGTCCGAACTGAGTTATTGTACGTTCCCGAAAGTTTGAGAGAAGGCTTTGTTAGGCGCTTGCTAGAGTTGTTTGTTCAGCCGAATGGCAAGCTTTTGGTAGCTGAATACCGCTCTAGTAAAGATACTCAGTCACTGCTTTGGGTAGATGATATTTTACGAGCTTGGAACTTCAAAGTAGATGATTGTAAATCTGGCTACTATAAAGGCAAGGAATTAACGAGAATCGCAGTAATAAAAAATTACTGAGCATTGCCACCAAGTGTGAGAAGGTTTTGAAGGAATGGAAAAATCTTGGACTATTAGAGAAGCTGAAGAAAGAGATATTGGTGCGATCGCTCAGGTTCATGTTGCGTCTTGGAAATCAACATATCATGACTTAATTCCAGCATCAGTAATAGAAAGTTATACCGTAGAGCGCAGAAAGACTATTTGGGCAAAGATTTTAGCTCAAGGCAAGACAAAAACACTGGTAATTGCAGACAAGAATATCTTTGGCTTCGTAAATTTTGGTGCGACTCGTGACTCTGATAAAGACATTCATCAAACCGCCGAAATAAACGCGATTTATCTACTGGCATCTCACTGGGGGTGCAAGCTAGGCAAGGTGCTATTAGAGCAAGCTATACAAGATATTCTCGCTCAGGGATTTCATGAAATTACTCTTTGGGTACTTGATAGCAATACTAGAGCGCGTCGGTTTTATGCAGCCTTGGGATTTGATCCAGATGGTGCATCTAAGCTAGATGTACGTGGAGATGCGTCTTTAACAGAGTTACGATATTGCCGAGTTTTTAGTTAATTCAGTTCAAGAAAACTTACCACTCCCCATCCACCTAGTAAATATTAAGTTTTGTAAATACGCTTGTTTATTAGTATAGATTCTCAATAAACTTATTTTTGAAGTCAAAGCTATTGGTTCTTGATTTCAATAAACCAGGGTGTATCTCAATTTACGAACAATCCGTTTGTAAATAATTTATGGCTTCCTAAATCTAAGAATGCCATAGAGCGCTTTTTCCTCTCAGAGTATTTTTCCTTGCAATATCCAAGCAGAGAGCTTGCTTGTAAATGGCTTTCTTTTACAAGCAGGTATTTTCTTGATTATAAATATCAATAAGGAGTAAACAGCTAACCAATGCAAACCTACGGTAATTCCAACGTCAAATATGACTGGTGGGCTGGTAACGCCCGTTTTGCAAATCTTTCTGGTTTATTCATTGGTGCTCATGTGGCACAAGCCGCTCTGACGACTTTGTGGGCAGGAGCTTTTACTTGGTTTGAAATTTCTCGATACAACCCTAACTTACCGATGGGTGAGCAAGGATTAATTTTGTTGCCGCACTTAGCCACCTTGGGTATTGGTGTAGGCGCAGGTGGACAGATAGTTGATACCTATCCTTATTTCGTCATTGGAGCGTTACATCTAATTTCGTCAGCTGTTCTGGGTGCAGGTGCATTGTTCCATACTTTCAAAGGGCCTCGCAACTTAAAAAATGCAACAGGACGAGCGCGTAAATTTCATTTTGAATGGGACGATCCAAAGAAACTCAGCTTTATTTTTGGACATCATCTGATTTTCTTAGGAGCTGCTGCTTTATTATTGGTGGCAAAAGCGATGTACTGGGGTGGACTGTACGATGCCACAATTCATGATGTCCGTGTCGTTACCAACCCTACCCTCAACCCATTCGTCATCTTTGGCTATCAAACTCACTTTGCGACTGTTGACAACTTAGAAGATTTAGTCGGTGGTCATATCTATGTAGGTTTGCTTCTAATTGGTGGTGGTGTATGGCATATCCTGACAGAACCTTTTGCTTGGGCGAAAAAACTCCTGATTTTTTCTGGTGAAGCTATTCTTTCCTATTCTTTGGGTGGTATTGCCTTAGCAGGGTTTGTTGCAGCTTACTTTTGTGCAGTCAACACTTTAGCTTATCCTGTGGAATTTTATGGCGCTCCCTTAGAGCTCAAGTTTGGAGTTTGTCCCTATTTTGCTGACACTATCAAATTACCCTATGGTAATCACACTGCAAGGGCATGGTTAGCAAACACTCATTTCTTTCTTGCTTTCTTCTTCCTACAAGGACATCTCTGGCACGCGCTACGAGCAATAGGTTTTGACTTCAAACGAGTGGAAAGAGCACTAGATGTAATTGAGACTAGCTCGTAAATCTTAAAGGTGACTGAGGATTGGTACTGGGAATTGGGGATATAAAAATTTACCCAGTACCTTTTCATAATCTTAAAGTTCAAAATTCCATATTGAAAAAGGAATTCAATTATGGCAATTTCGACTGATAAAACATTCGCAGCAGACACAAGTTTCCCTTGGTTAATTGGTAATGCTCGTTTAATAGATTTATCAGGTCAACTATTAGGCGCTCACATTGCTCATGCAGGTTTGATGATGTTTTGGGCAGGAGCAACTACTATCTCAGAAGTAACGCGCTTTGTTCCTAGCCTACCAATGTATGAGCAGAATTTTACTGTATTACCCCATTTAGCAACGTTGGGATGGGGTGTAGGTGCTGGGGGTGAAGTAGTCGATACTTATCCTTATTTTGTAATTGGCATTTTGCATTTAGTAGCATCTGCTGTGTTGGGTGCAGGTGGACTTTTTCATGTCTTTCGCGCTCCAGCAATTTTACACAATGGCGGAGGATTGGTTGCCCAATTTCACTATGAATGGAATGACCCAAAAAAGTTAGGTTTCATTTTAGGAAATCATCTAATTATTCTGGGTTTTGGTGCATTTTTACTTGTACTAAAAGCAATGGTTTTTGGCGGAATTTATGACACCCATCTGGGAGATGTCCGCTTAATTGCCAACCCCACTCTTAATCCAATGACAATCTTTGGTTATTTAGTTGGAATTAAAGATAATCATTGGACTTTATTAGGAATGGCAAGTGTTGACAATCTAGAAGATGTCATCGGTGGCCACATCTGGATTGGATTAATACTAGTTTTAGGTGGTGTGTGGCACATTCTTGTACAACCTTTTGCGTGGGTAAGACGGATTTTGCCGATTGAAAATGGCGAGGATATTCTTGCCTACAGTTTGCTTGGTTTAGCTTTTATGGCTTTTATTTCTGCCATTTTTGTGGAGCATAATATTACTGTTTTTCCCAAGGAATTTTATGGCGATCGCCGTCTTTGGTCTGTATTTATCCAGTTTTGCTTAGGTGTTTTCGCACTTGTTGGCTGCTCATGGCATTACTGGCGTTCTCGCCAAGTGTAAGCTGAGTTTTCTTTCCCCTAAATATGAACTTGACCTAAAAAGGTCTTGTTTTCTGCCTGCGGTTTATAGCAGTTAGTCGCAGGCTATTTTTTCAGACCTAATTGAGGACAAATCATGCTAAGTAAAATCTTTTTTACAACCTGTGCTTGGGGAATTTCAATTCTTAGTTTTTGGACTATTATCCTATCTTTTAAAAAAGGGATATATCATCTGAAAAGATTACATGAGATTCCCTGTTCTGGTTGTGAATATTTTACAAATGATTACCGCTTAAAATGTACAGTACATCCTATAAATGCTTGTACAGAGGAAGCAATAGGCTGTCGTGACTTTGAACCCAAAAATTACACTTGCAGGGTTTGTCAGAATTATTCTCAAAAACACAAGAGTTAATCTCTACAGGCTTGTGAGTAATTGCATTAACTCTTTCGATAAATCAATTGTGGGTGGTTCTTCCTGGGACTTTGTAAATAAAACACCAGCTAAATAGTAGTAATCACCAGAATAAAATGCCATTTTGTTTTTGCGTAATTCCTCTATATGTTTTTTGACTTTTGGCTCAGAACTGTAGTAGCCAAATTTCAAGGGTAATACTATGAAATTACTAACATGATATCCATTGGCTTTTGCATGATTAATCGTACTTTGTGGATGAGAAAAGCTAGATATTAACAGTAAAACCTTTTCATAACCCAATGACAAAAGGTTATTGGTAACAGTAGCTCCATCTATACCTCCAAATAAAAGTGGCATATAAATATCTTGATCTGGTGCAGGGAGGTAAGGTGGATTGGCGATAAGGTAATCAGCTTCAAGGTTGGAAGAGTTAAACAGACATGAATTATGCACTATATATTTTTGACCTAGATTATATTCATCAATGATTGAGTTGGCGACCTTCCAGGCAGAGGTATTTAATTCAAATCCATGTATTATGCCATCAAATCTGTTTCTGAGTAGAGAATTAATAACCGGAGTGCCATCTCCTGAACCAAATTCCACAATACATTCAGATTTTTGACAGTTTCTCAATGCAAAATTTTCTAAACAATTAGAGTAGAAATTAGACTCTTCCGGACAACAAAATATATCTTTCATATGTGTGTGTGAGTAATTACAATCAGTCAGATTTTGGTAAGGTATACATCTCATTCACAAGCAAAAATTACTCCTTTAGTAGAGAATTTTTGACTAAAGGAATAAAGATAAATTAAATAAATTAGAAATCTGGAATTAGTGAGCTTAGTGTTTTTCCGGAGCGAGTGGAGTGCTTTGTTCTACTTGGTAGATTGATTGCACAACTGCTTCGGCAGCGCGATCGCCCATTAACTTTTCTTGGTCATAACCCAGTACTAGCTCCCACGCATCATTAGGGTACAATTCTGCTAGAGGCAAAGCCACATCATCCAACATCCAGCGCCCGTGGCGTTCATCTTCTCGAATGTGCAGTTCCCAATAACCCATCGCCGCATCTGATAATCCTAGACGTTGGGCGGCTGTAAGATAATTTCTATAAGCAGAAGGCCCTGCAACCTCAAAATAGGTTAAACCACCGCTATAACGCAGAAAATGTCGCTTGCACTCGGTCAGTAAAAAGTTATGATTGGCACAAGCTAAAACTTCCCAGGGTACCAAATCAAAGTATCCTTCTGGTTCGGTGTTCATGCCAAACTCAGCTAGCATTTGAGCAAAAAATGTAGAATGCTTGCGAGAGAAGCGACCGTTACCGTATTCTTCCAGTAATACCTTGACAAGAGTACATTGGACTGGATTCGCAGCACCACCAAGAATGCGGGAAAGACGACTGCCCTCAACTAACCCATCAAATGAGCCGATCGCTAATAAATGACGATAACCAATTTCTGTCATTTGCTCGCGGATGTAACGACTTCCTGCTGACAAAGGCGGATCTAAATCGTATGCAGTACGTTCAATCAGCGCTTGCTTGACATCTAACTGCTGCAAAGCTGCCACATCGATTTTTGCTAATTCCCATTCTTGCCAAGCTGTCTCGATTTGATCACGTATCTTGTATAGGTAGAGCGATCGCTCATTAGTATAGTGGCGCAAATCGTCATACCAGAAAAGGTTTAAGCGATTAATACCATAGAGTATACGTTGGAGAAAAAGATGAGCCGTATGATCACCAGTACCATTATGATAAGCAGCACGAATCCCCAAAGAAAGCGCGCCCTCAAATTCACTGGCAAGTAAGGGTTCTCTAGCCAATTTTTGATCTAAATTATCTGTGGCAAGCAGTTGTATAAATTGTTGCTCACCACGCTCATAAATAGTAGTTTCTGTTACCCCAATTGGTAAACTTTCCCCCGCAGCAGCAGGAGGCGATTTAACTAAATTGCTCTGCATGGAATCTTTGGTTCTTTGCGATCGGTGTCGATAACTTTCACCTTATATACCTAGATTTCCATTTAGTAGTTTTCTCTACCTCTCCCCTGGGTTGTAAAGAACAATTAAGCACTGCAATTAAAGATTCTACCCAAGGGAGCAGGGGAGAATCAATAAAAATGTACTATCTGGGGAAAGGGGATGCGGGGACAAGGAGGTGGGGAGCAGGGGAGAACTACTAACTACTGTACGGGAGGCAGCGCACTGGCTCCCCTACTAACAAATGAAAAATGACAAATGACAAATGACTACTGTGTTGATTGACTGGGTGGAATTTGTTCAATAGTAATTAATGCTTCCATCACTGCTTTGACGATTGGTGCAGCAACAGTACCGCCATAGGCATTTGCGCCTTGCGGTTCATCTACCAATGCCAGTACTACATAGCGGGGAGTTTCTACAGGCAATATAGCTACGAAACTAGTAATTTTTGCACCACTGATATAGCCACCAGAACTACCAGCTTTTTGGGCGGTACCAGTTTTACCTCCAATGCGATATCCCGGAATTTGTGATACTTTACCAGTACCATTGGCGACAACTGTTTCCATCATTTCTACAACTTTTTGACTGGTGGTAGGTGAGAACAGTTGCCGTGGCGCTGCATAAGAAGGAGTGTAATGTATTTGCCCCTTGCTATCTATCAAACCTTTCACTACATGGGGTGTGACAATTTTACCACCATTAGCTAAGGCTCCGTGTAATTGTACCAATTGCAAAGGCGTTAAGGAAAAACCTTGACCAAAGGAGGTAGTAGCCGCTTCCACGGGCGAGGCAGCAAATTTTTCTTGGCTTTTAAGTTGACTCGCTACAACAAAAGGTAAATCTGTAGTCAGGCTTTGCCCCAGCCCCAGCTTTTCTAGCCAACTATAGTAAATAGGAGTCTGCAAACGCTGGATCATTTGCACCATGCCAATATTGCTAGAATGTTGTAAAATCTGCGCAACATTGATTTGCCCATAACTTTTATTTTGGGCATTTCTGATCGTGCGATCGGCTACTTTAATAAAACCAGGATCGTTGAATGTATCCTCAGATTTAATCGCTCCTGCTTCTAGGGCGATCGCCACACTCAAAGGTTTAAAAGTCGAACCAGGTTCGTATAGATCTGCTACAGTCCAGTTTTTGAACAGTGAGACATTGGCTTTAGAATATTGGTTGGGATTATAAGTGGGCAAAGAAACCAATGACAACAAAGAACCATCCCATGCATCCATTACAATTACTGCTCCCCGTTGGGCATGGTATTTGTCCATCTGTTCTTGTAATGCATTGCGAGCTGCTCGTTGCAGGCGGCTGTCAATAGTCAGTTGTAGTTGCAGATCATCAAAATGCATAAAACCCTCTGGAGCATGATCTGACATCAATGCCCCATTCCCTGCGCGACTCAGGCGTACTGTTTTTAAAGAACGTTCGAGTAACTTCTCTTGACTATATTCCACACCTGCTTGACCGCGACGGTCAACATTAACATAGCCTACTACTTCTGCTACCAAATCTTGTCGCGGATAAAATCGAGAGTATCTTTGAGTTAACTCTATGCCATTCAAACGTAACGAATAAATGCGATCGGCAACTTCTTCTGGTAGGGTAGAGGAAAGTAAAATACCACTTTTTTTGCTTTCAAACTTTGTTTCTAACTCCGTAGCATCCTTACCCATAATCGGAGCGAGTAGCTTGGCAATTTCTTGATTAGATTTGTCAAATAGTTTGGGATGAACATACATTGTATATACAGGCCGATCCATCGCCAACATATCTCGATTCCGATCTACTACCGGGCGACGAGGCACAAAAAGTCGCAAATTAACCATCTGTTGGTTTCGCGCCCTCTGGGTAAGCTTCGGCCCACGTATAATTTGTATATTGTACAAATTAACAGCCAAGCCAAACGCAGCAATAACTAATACAGCCCAAACTATGAACAGCCGAGAGTTAACTTTCGATGTTTGTACTATAAATTTAGAGAAAAATGAGGAAAAAAATCTTTTTCTGGTGCTAGAACGCTGTCTTTGCCTGACTTTTTTACTTGGTGACTTCTGCATAAGGACTATCCTTGGTCATTAGCAATGTATTCCAACCTAATGACTTTAATATCCTAGTGGTGTAAGTTTTTGCTGTTGTAGTTCAGAATTGGGAGTTGTATTAGGCACGACGGAATTTGAATTCTCAGGTGCTGGGCGCAAGAAAACTGTTCCAGCAGGAGATGGTGTTACCAATCCTGCTGCTGATGTTTGTGCTTCCTGTGCCATTTGGTTTTTTAGTACTTCATTATTTGTTGTCAACTGTCGTTCGTCACGCTGTAAAGTTTGCAGCTTCCGGTATGCCTGACTCCACATTTGTTGAGAATAAACTGTCCAACCATAAACCACGAGCATGGCTGTTACCAGTAAAAATGTCATCACTGAAGAGTGACGATATAAACTATACAAGCGTAGTAACCATAAAGGTACTGTTCCTTGTTTGCTTAAATCAGAAACAGTAGTGGTTGAGACTACACTTGCATTATTTTTGAACTGGGTTGTACTCATCGATACATTTTGCAATGAACGTTTTTGCCTTTGAGAGGAAACTATTGTAGGCAGAGCTTGTTCTGATCCAGTTCTGACTGATTTGGATTGTTGTTCTCTGGTGGTGTTTCTCCCAAATAGAGAACCTTGCCATCGGAACCAACTGCGCTTTGTAGAAACATCTGATTTACGAACAACAGCCATAATCTTTATTTTTAGGTAAAAAATTGAAGTCTTAATTGAATAATTGATTGTGTGTTTTGGTTCAACTGACAATTGCTTTTTGTGCAATTAGCTAAAAATAACACTCTACTCTGTTTTGGAAGTCTAGATAGCTACACTAATGTTTGCATCCTTTAGATATTATTTTGAGGCAATTTTGAATTTTAAATGGATACTTTAGCATTTAAGCATTGCATCTAAGTATGGCAATGCTGAACATTAAGAGCAATAGTTTGCCTAAAAATTATATATATTCTTTGGTATGGTTTATAGCTTTATTGGTTATTTTAGTAAAATTACCTGTTTAGTGTTGCAATTATGTTGCTTATGATACAATAATACATTTTTACTCGGCAAGTCAAAATAACCTTTAAATCTTTTGATATAAAATAATTAAAAAAAAGCAACAAATGAGGTATCGTATTCAACGAAGCTCATAATTGTGCCAAATTTGGTGAAAGAGGAGTTATGAAAATAAAAATTCTTGGTTTTGCTTTATTGCTAGGTTTAGCTTCAGCGCTTGGAGCTTGTGACAATGCTCAAGATGGTACTACTACTACCACTCCAGCACCTGGTGAACCGACTGACGCTGCCGCTACTAAGGCGCCTGCTGCCACTCCTACTAAGAGTCCCTAAATAGTAGCCTCCAATCAGCTTGAAACAGGTTTTTAGTAGCGCTCCTCACTACACAATGATTGAGTTGTTTCCTATATTGTCGGCAAGTAATGTTAAGTTGAGTAATGGGAGCTTCTAGCCCTGCTTTACTCAATCTATTTGCATTTTGCAGTTTATTTAGCGATATTACAGTCAGAGATTCTTGATATCGCTACTGCAATTTATTACCCCTGTAGGGAAGTGTTCACAAGCAACTGAACTATATCACTTACAATATCAGCAGCGTATCCTAAATAAGCTTTTTACGTTGTTGATATCTTCGTACATAAGTATAAATGCAGCAGATTAACACTTGATGCATAGAGTAATCTAATACTTTCTGTAAGTAAAACATTTATCTGTTCTTCGTACTTCTAAATTTTTTCAAGTTTTACAAATCTTCACTCTTACACAGAATTCCGAATCAGAGGTTAGGCTGATACGATCGCTCGCCAAACCAAGGCAATGATTCAGCAAGGTATTGGTTTGGCGATAATTCCTAACCTACTAGCTTTAGAATTAGTAACAACAGTGGGATTACAGCCATTCAGCAATTGCTGCTAAGTTAAGGTTTTTGTGCTGAGACAAATAAAGCCAGTCGATACCTACTTGTGCGAATCTGATGAAAACCTGCCTTCGTTAGCCAGTTTAAAACTGTAGGTTGTGGCCAAATACGTCCACCACAGGTAACGTAATAGATAAGAGAAAACAGGCTAATCGGCGACGAGAGTTTTCCCTGTTCGCCAGGATGGAACAAGTCGTTAATTAATATGGTTCCACCTGAATGCAGTGCTTGGAATGCCTTACTCAGTGCAATTTCACACTGCTCTGCTGTCAGGCAATGGAGAATGTTGGAGAGAAACACAACATCGTAATTGTTGCCCCAATCAGTCTCTAGTAAATTACCTTCAATGTATTGGATGCGATCGCCTAACCCTGCCTGTTCGATTTGGGGTAATCCGGCTTGGATCGCGTTGGGTAAATCCAGGATATCGGCTTTTAAGTCGGGATACTTCTGACAAAATGCTATGCTGTATTCTGCGGGGCCACCTGCTACATCCAACAACCGCTTGGGAGATGGATTTAGCTTTGCCCACTTGAGAATATTTGGAGCGCTTTGCTGCCCACTACTTTTGAGCATGGTGTAATAATTTGCAAAACAGGTGGCAGATTGAGGATTGAAGTGAAAATTGGGAACTTCACCGGTGCGAATATCCTTCTCTAGCAACACCAACTGCTGACTAATATCACCACCTAACCTGAGAAAGTCATAAATCAACCCACCCGATTTTGTCAGCCAACGAGCAGAATCTTGGGTAAGTTGATAATGTTGTCCTTGTCGCTGGAGAAAACCAAATCCATCCAGGCTTTCTAACAAAACTTGCATTCCGTGAGGATCGCAATTCATCTGTGTTGCCAATTCAGTAGCGGTTTTGGGATTGTCTTGCAAAGCATCGAACACGTTCATTCGTATGGCAGTAACTAAAACTTGGCTAACTCCCATGCCGAGCATACCCAACAGAAAAGGTTGCAGCTCCTTACGGCTGTTGAGTGCGATCGCCTCCAAGACATTTTCTGCCTTGACAGTTAACTTCATCTGAAAACTCCTTGGAACTATCGATAATTAATGATAATTTTTCTCATTTTTAACACACAAATCAAATTAATTATTCAATCCGGCATAAGCAAGATAAAGTAAAACCGCTGTACTCAACTGGATATACAGCGGCTGCAAATAGAGCGTCAGGACGCCCTCCACTAGATTTAATATTTTTAGGCTAGGCTCGGTCAGAGGAGGAAAATTGCATTTATGTAATTTGGCTGATACTTGTCTATTTACCTCATTCAGAAATTTGTTGAAATTTATTATCAATTAAATATAACTTTACTAGGAATAGTCGCAATTTGCAAGCAAGGATTAATAGATAAATTTTATCAATAGCTGATTGAGTGATTGGCTAGGAATATAAAGACAATAAGTAGAAGCAGAGCGCAGAAGGAGAAAGCCTTATTCCATTTACTTTCTGGGGATCAGCATTTTTGTTTAATTATGCCCACCTACTTATACCATTTCACTTTTTGAGTGATTCATATTTAACCCCTCCCAACCTCCCCCCTTAGTAAGGGGAGGTGCCGTAGGCGGTGGGGTACATCCATATCAGCCTTTTCGTGAAATAGTATTAGTTATATCTTTTAGATATAGAACTCCTATTTGATTTTTGAAAAAACTCAGTACACCTTTAACTACCTTCCAAGCTGTTCCCTGTTCCCTATCTCTACAAGTAATTCAGTCGTCAAATCGGATTACTATATATATCCTTGGGCTTAAAAATCCTCATCTACAAAAAATTCAGTATCGTCTTCTCTGGTAGAACTTCTTTCTCCAGAATCAGCGATACCCCACAAAGGTTGTATTAATGCCATACCAATCATGCCTACTCCAGCGCAAAAAGCTAGCAGTAAACCTACAGGAAGCTGAATAGATTGAAAAGTAAGAAATCTCAAAGATACTGGGGTAGCATTTTGAACAGACAGAATGGCAACAGCCACCACCCAGACAGCTATAACGATGATTGTGACAAGAGTAGCAAAGGATTTCATATGAAGAAGGGTACAGGGGACAGGTTACAGGGAACAGGAAGAGTGGGGATTGGGAAGAAGAGGACAAGGTGACACGGGGAGGGTGAGACATGGGGAATATTTTTGATAATTTCTCCCACTCCCCGCGTCTTTCTATCTCCGCGTCTTCATAGCCCCTAGTCCCTAATTACTCTAAACAGCTACTGGTTGGAGTTGGTTAATTACAGATTCCATTGCTTGAGCAATTTGGATTAACTTTTCGGGAGATTTTGTTTCCACATAGATGCGCATTAAAGGTTCTGTTCCAGAAGGACGCAAAAGTACCCAGCTACCTTCTTCCAAATAGAGTTTAACACCGTCTTTCTTCCCTACTAGTTTAACTGTAATTCCTGCAACTTCCGCAGGGGTGTATTTGGTGTAAAAATTAATGACAGCAGCTTTATGAGCTTCAGTAAGGTGTAAATCAAGACGCTTGTTGTATGTAGGCCCTTCAGCTTCTATGATCGCTTCTTGGACAAGAGCACTCAATGGCTTACCTTCGTAAGCGATCGCTTCTGCTACTAACATATTAGCTAAAATGCCATCCTTCTCAGGAATATGTCCAATAATACTTAAACCACCAGATTCTTCTCCACCAATTAACACATTGGTTTCACGCATTTTGGCACCAATATACTTAAAACCTACTGGTGTTTCAAATATTTTTAATCCATACTTAGCTGCTAAATTATCTAACAAGTGAGTTGTTGCCACAGTACGGACAATTGCACCTGTTTTCTTTTTATTTTTGATTAAATGACGTATTAAAATTAACAGCACAGTATTGGGAGTGAGAACATTTCCTTGTTCATCAACAATACCGAAGCGATCGCTATCTCCATCAGTAGCTAAACCCAAATCGGCTTTGTCATAGCGCACTACTTCTACAAGCTGATTGAGTTGCTCTTCCTTGGGTTCTGGCATTCCCCCACCGAATAAAACATCACGCCAAGCGTGAAAAGTTTCAAAATCACAGCTGCAATGTTGCAAAACTTCATCAAGATAACCGCGAGAAGTAGAATAGAGAGCATCATACTTTACCTTCAATCGGGCATTGCGAATTTTTTTTACATCAAGCAGAGTGTAGAGAAATTGCATATAGTCTGGCTTAGGATCGAAGGTAGAAATATAGCCAACTGGATGATTCGGGGGTGGAGCATCCGATGCACCTTCAATATTTGCCACAATAGTATCAGTGATTTCTGGAGTGGCAGGCCCGGCATAATCGGGGATATATTTAATCCCACAGTATGGTGCTGGGTTATGGCTGGCAGTAAACATCAATGCCCCAGCAGAATTTAAATAACGGGCGTTATAGGCAATTACTGGTGTCGGGCAATCCCGCTCAGTGATTTTCACCGTCCAACCCAAGTCCGCTAAGACTTGAGCTGCTGTTAAGGCAAATTGTTCAGCTAGAAAGCGAGTATCGTAGGCAACAAGAACTGGTCGATTTTTAGTATAGGCTGTTTCAATGTAACTTGCGATCGCTCGCGTTACTTTCCGTACATTAGAGAAAGTAAAGTCATCGGCAATTATTCCTCGCCACCCATCAGTACCAAATTTTATTTTGCTGAAGTTGCTACTGGCGTTCATTTTTGCCACTTTTTCTCATCCATTATCTAAATACTACATGAAGCTTTCAGCAAAATGCGTGTATCCTAATTTATCCCCTTTGTCTTCTTACCGTTACTAAGCAATGTCAATTTCTGAGCGACCTTTCGCCAGTTATCATCTTTGGTCATTAGTTGCCCCAGCAGCAGGGCAGCAACATTTACATTGCCAAATGAGACGGGGATTTATCAAAGCGCGCCAGCACGAGCCACAAGTTCAATTACTGTTAGCAAAAGTTACTGCACCCCAGCGTATTGGTTTATTGGCGCAGAAAGGTATTTATGAATTTCATCACAATAGGCATCTATTAAATCAATCAGATGGCGTACAAAAAATAGCAGAGTTACTCAAACTCGCTAACTCTTCACAAGAAGTCCAGCAGCGCGTGTTGCAAATATTAACAAAATATCAAGATGAGCCGTTACTTTCAGGAAAAAGAGTTATTCTCTTAACTCGTGGCGACGAGGGTTTCCCAAAACCAATTTGGGTTGAGCAAAAGCATTATTCTTTCCGCTTGTATGCGACTATGGACTGTGTTTTCATTGAGTCCACTGGCACTTTACATATTTTAGATTTCAAAACAGGCAAATCTACATTTGACCGTCGCCAAGCATTAGTTTATTTGGTCGCTGCTCGTTATCTTTATCCCAGGCAAAAAGCTGTTGCTTCCTTTTATAATTTAGAGTTTTGTAAAAAGTCAGATTTAATTAGTGTGACGAGAGGAGAATTAGATTTTGTTGAATTTGAGTTAGCTACTATTGCCCAAAAGCACCAGGAAGATTTACAAAAATATCAACAACAAAATCATAAATTTAGTCAAATTTTCCCACCTAATCCTGGTTATCACTGTAAGTTTTGTCCATTTAATTCTATTTGTGAATTTTCAGCTTTTAAAGTCTCACAAAAAGTTCAATATTAACGTTTGATGAACAATGATAAGTCGTCGTCATAATTATTTGTAGGATGGGTAGAGCGTGAGCATTACCAATCAAAATTTATCAATGTTGGGTAACCGTAGCGTCAACCCAAACAACATTCAAGTTTTATATTTAATGATGTCTATCTACTTAAATACTAAGAGAATGGTTCTGATTTGAAGAGAAATTTTCACAAGCTCCTCCTAGATTCAGTTACAGCGTCTGACTTGCTAAACACCTCATGCGATACACGATGTACAAGGCTTGAAGAAACATAGAATAACGTGAATCCAATTAGAGGATGAAGCACCTCTAAATGAAGAGGAGTCTGAAGACGAATGCTGCAAAACTGGAGAGCAAGCAGCACGGGCAGACTGACGGTAAGCGATCGGATTGAGTTTGAGAATGGAGCGATCAACGCTCCTGCTAGCAATATTAGCGACAGTCCACTATACCCTCGCACGAGCCACACATGAATATTCCACCAGGTAGGATCGGTGAAGTATGCAACACCAACCGTTAATACCTGAGCAATTAAGCAGACGTTAAAGAGAATTGAAGTTGCGTAAAAACCAAGTTTTATCCAGCTTTTAGCAGCAATATCGCGATCTATTTCTGAATTTGCGGTCATTTCAAACTACCTACTTGACTTTTAAATTCAATGCAGCAGCATATGCCATTGCTTTATTAACGAGATCTGCACCTGCTTTTTCGGGCGAACCGGTATCAAAGGGCGGGGCGGGATCGTATTCTATTAATAGCTGAACAATTTTGGCAGTTTCCTCACCATAAAGTACTTTGGCGACCTCTAGACCAAAATCAATCCCTGCGGTAACGCCACCACCACTCATGCGATCGCGATCGATTACCACTCGCTCGGTACTGATTGGAACTCCTGCTGCTGCCAGTTGTTCGCGAAACATCCAGTGAGTTGCACAACGATATCCTTGAAGCAATCCTGCTTTTGCAAGAAACTCAGAACCACCACAAACCGAGGTGACAAATTTTGCCATACTACCCTGTTGCCGCAAAAATGCCAGGATTTCTGGATCGTCTACGACTACACTTTGGGCTAAACCACCGCCAATACAAATAATGTCTAGGGGTGGACAATTGTCAAAGGTCGTATCTGGGATAATTCTCATCCCATCATCAGTTTGAATTGGATCTAGTGTTTTCCAGATCCGGTGGATTTGGATACCTGGTAGAGCGCTAAATACGGTTTGCGGCCCAATGATATCGAGTGCTGTCATGCCAGGGTAAAAGACTAACCCAACAACATACTGTTGTGAGTGGCTCATGAGTCAAATCTCCTGATGCGGTTTGTAATGAATTGATCTCTATACTAGGAATGACAGCCCACCCCGCCTAGTCCTCGATCGAGTACTCTTTTCACCGTCATGACAATCTCTTTGAAGCTTCTATTTGAAGAAATTTATCAAGCCAAAGATGAAGACGACTTACGATCGCACCTTGCGCCAAAGATTGGTGAGTATTTTGTTGGCAAGCGATCGGGGATATTTTTCTTCGATCAACTTCAGCTTTGTGCGGAGCCGTTGAGTTGTTGCTGAAACTGAACTTTCTCCTGACTTAGATTCTTAACTTTAGTGGACATATGCACCGTCTCATGGCTCGCTCAGACCTTAACTCTCCAATGATTACCTCAGTTGTTACTATCTGTATAATCCGTACTTACAGTAACCTGCTGCCAAACATCCAAATCGGTTTTGACCCATTCCAGTTTTTCCTGAATCAGGCTCATGGCATCAGTGCCTAATGCCAGTCGCATCGGTGGATGAGGACTTTCCACAGCTTGAATGATGGCTTGCGCCGCTGCTCGTGGATCGCCAGGTTGCTGACCATCCATCTCTTTGAACCACTGCAATGACGCACCGCTCACCGGAGCATAGGCATCAATGGATTGCTCGGCTACTGCTAGAGAGCGTCCGTTAAAGTCTGTGCGAAATGCCCCAGGTTCAATTAAAGTCACTTTTACTCCAAAGGATTTAACCTCCTTAGCTAGGGCTTCAGACGTACCTTCCAGGGCAAATTTAGCACCACAGTAGAGGCTGCTTCCAGCAAATCCCACTAATCCTGCTGTGGATGATATATTCACAATGTGACCGCTGCCTTGCTGACGCATCACAGGCAAGACCGTTCGCATCAGACGGAGTGCCCCAAAGAAATTGGTTTCAAAAAATTGGTGAATCTCACCATCACTGACTTCTTCAAGGGCGGCAATGAGTCCATGACCCGCATTGTTGACCAGCACATCAATTCGACCAAATGTAGCGATCGCGGTATCAACCGCTGTTTGTATATCTTGGGATGATGTTACATCCAGACGGACAGCCTTTGCGGTTTCTGGATAGTGTTCAGTCAAAGCGCGAAGTCGCTCTGGTTCGCGAGCAGTAGCTAGCACTTCGTCGCCCTTTTTTAACACAACTTCTGCTAGGGCACGTCCGAATCCTGTTGAGCATCCTGTAATCAACCAAACTTTAGGAGTGACACGATTTTTGTCTGAGTTCATTTGCTTTTCCTCCAATTAAGATTAATAGTGACTGCAAAACTGTTTACCCCAAAAACGAAAGAACCTCTTGAACAAAGCGATCGCGCTCTCGTTCTGGTTGATCGAGAAACAGAAAATGCGTCCCGATGGTCTGATTCCAATGCGCCTAACTGACGGTTACTGGTCATGTCGGATGCCCTTCTCTGTGCCTCTTCATTCATGCTAAAAAGTAAGATTAGAACTGTCCAACACTGATTTTGATAGCATTAACACCCTAGAGGTTCAAATGGAATTGCGGCATCTGCGTTACTTTGTTACTGTGGCGGAAGAATTGCACTTCGGTCGCGCTGCCCAACGCTTACAAATGGCGCAACAACCTCTCAGTCGGCAAATTCAGGAGTTAGAAGCAGAAATCGACGTGCAACTGTTCCATCGCACGACACGGCAAGTGCATCTAACTGAAGCAGGCAAAGTGTTTTTAGAGCGTTCCTACCTGGTGTTAGCGCAACTCGAACAGGCGATTGAAGCGACCCAACAGATCGGGCGGGGTGAGGTTGGACGGTTGGCGATCGGATTTGTCGGCTCTGCAACCTATACCGTCCTGCCAGATATTTTAAGGGTCTTTCGAGAACAGTTTCCGGCTGTAGAACTGCGATTGCATGAACTGACGACTGCTCAACAAATTCAAGCCCTGTATGATAAACAAATTGATATCGGCATTGTTCGTTCTGCCATCAGCGAGCCAGGTTTGAGTGTGGAATGCATTTTGCAAGAATCATTGGTCTTGGCGTTGCCAGAAACCCATCCGTTCTCTACCCAAACTAAAGTATCTCTCTCTACATTGGCTTCGGAATTATTTATCCTATTTCCTGCTAAAATGGGACCCATCTTTTACGAACAAATTATTAATATTTGTCAGCAAGCAGGATTTCGTCCGAAAGTGGCTCAAGAGGCAGTTCAGATGCAAACGATTATCGGCTTGGTTGCAGCAGGACTGGGCATCGCTTTTGTTCCCGCCTCCTTGCAAAACTTCCACAGAAGCGGAGTCATTTACAGACCCTTACAAGAGCAGACACCTAAAACCGGACTTTATCTGACTTGGCGGCAGCATGATTCCTCCCCAGTCATAAGCGCATTTCTGGGCTTGGCACGGAAGACGACACAATGGGAGCCAAATCGTGGCGATACGTGAGCAGTTAGGGATCAATCACCTCACCGATGTGATTGAGTCGTGCTCGTGAAGAAAATTAATTGTTTCCCAAATAGCAATTTTTGAGGCTTGTTCCACTGGATAACCATAAACACCACAGCTAATTGCTGGGAACACAATTGTTTTAATATCCCTCTCAATAGCTAGTTTTAAACTATTAACATAGCAAGATGCGAGCAATTCAGCTTCGCCTTCAGTACCGCCGTTTCAGACTTTAAAATTTAAGGAGCTATAAGCGTAAGGTGGGTACTGTTCACAAAGTAAAAGTAAGGGTTTGAGGAAAGTTAGGCAGTGACCACCCTACAAAACTCTACTCTACCCAATCACCAATCCCCAATCCCTAAAATGGCGGCAATTCTCCCAAAATCGTAAACCGGATATGATTAATCGCCAACTCACCAATTGAAATATCTTCTTTTGTTAGCCGTACACCTTTACTAGTTAAAGTTTCAAAAGAGATACCTTTACCAATTTCAATGTGATACCAACACAAACCCATAAAAAATCGTGTTGGATAAGGGCCATAATTGCCGATATCGTCGGGGTTAGATTCCATTGGCAACCAGCCAAAACCTGGTATGTAAAATTCTAGCCAGACATGATTGTAATCTGGTTGTAGGGGTACTTGCTGGTGTTCGGCGTAAGGAGGACATTTATAACGTCCTACGGTACGACAAGCGATTCCATTTAAACGGCATAAAGCCAGCAAAACACCCACATACTCACCACAAGAACCAACTCCTCGTTCTAAGACTCTGTCTGGAGTATCTATGTGGGGTTTAATGCCATAAGATAATTGGTCGTAAACATAATTACGGATACTATACATTTTACGCAGCAAATTGGTTTCAGTACCAATTGCTTCCTCTGCGGCACGACGGACAATGTCAGTATCCATCGCCAATTCATCATTATCTACTAGGTAGCGGCTGGCAAATTCTGGCGATAGTTCGGGAACATCTTCTACATCCTTTGGAGTAAAGCGATATTTTATACCTCTGACTTCTAAAACTGCTTTCCAGCCAAACATATGTCGCTCACCTGGAACCAGAGCATCAAATGTAAATACTGCTACCCGTTGCCCGTCTATTAGTTCTTCTTTGAAAGGTAACCCAATTGGCTCAACGTGTTTTACCTTTTGGCGATCGGTGTCGCTGGGTAGAGCAATTCTCCACTCAACTTCTTGTAAATACACTTCTTCAATTGGTGAAATTTCCTCTACATAGGACATTTCAATCAGATAGCCATTGGAGAGAGCGTAGTGTTTTTGTGAATCGTAGTGATAGTAGAGGGGATGAATAAACGTGCGATCGCGGTATGCTAGCTCGTGATTAGGATCTGCATTTGGGTTATCCCGCACATAAGGCTCCTCTGAAGCATAGGCGAGATAAAGAGTTTGCTGTTTTGTAGTTGCATCTGTATATACTGCTATGCCTGTGGGAGACTCAAATGGTGTCAATACACTAAATTGAACTTCCCCAGTTGCTCTATCGAGGCAATAAACTGTTTGTTCGGTGCTGTCGCAAACCCAAAGAGTCTCCTCACTCACTGCCAAGTTTTCCACTCCCACTCCAGGAGCATAGAACCTAGTAATTTCTTTGCGCGTATCACGATCAAAAATTAGAATGTATCCTAACTTTTGGCAACTGACATAAATAGTTGATTTCCAAACCGCAATACCGTCAGCAGTATAAGGTAAGGTAACAAAGTGCTCCAAACCAAAAGAACCTAATTTACACGCATAAACACTCTTGTCGCGTGTTACCCAAAGAGTATCTTCCCAAATTGCCAAACCTGTGATGTCTGTAAATTCTTTGGTTTGGTAAGGATTGAGAATTTTAGTGTTGTCCGAAACCGGATCTATTTGCAGCAGAAAACCTTTGACAGAGTCAATAGCAATGAGGTTATCCTCAGAAAAAGCGATACCACTCAAGACGGCGGCACCAATAGGTCGAATAGTCTTTTGCCCAAACATTTGGCGAGGTGAAAAACTGGGAGGAGCAAAACTCATATTAAACTAACTTTACTTAGAGGTTGAGCACGCCTGGAATAAATTATGGTATTTACTATGCAACTGAACTAGTAAGTTCAATTGCTCATAATCACCATAAATAAGTGCTATAACATACATTTACTTCAGCAAAATCTTATGAATGTTGCTGTAGAAAAAATTATAGATGCCAGCAATCACACCTACATCCACCCAGATTGGTAACATCTTTAATGTAACTTTAGTAGATGGTTTTTCCAGCCTTCACTAAATTATGATCGAATTCGGTAACCATTTCCTGTAACCTATTAAGATGTCTGCTCATTCTCTGCCTGATTCAGCTGCCGTTTGGCATAATTTAGAAGTTGATAAATCTATAGAACTGCTCTCTAGTAATGCAGACACTGGCTTATCACCTCAAGAAGTACAACAACGGCTGCAAAAATATGGCCCAAACGAACTAGAGGAAACTGGTGGTCGCAGCGCTTGGGAAATTTTGGTGGATCAGTTTAAGAACATTATGTTGTTAATGCTGATCGCTGTAGCTATAATTTCCGGGGTTTTAGACCTTTTAGATTGGCGAGCGGGGCTGTTAAAACCAGGTGAGGTGCCATTTAAAGACACTATTGCTATCTTAGCGATTGTTATTCTCAATGGCATCCTTGGTTACGTCCAAGAAAGCCGTGCTGAGAAAGCGCTAGCTGCCTTGAAAAAACTTGCTTCTCCTAATGTGCGAGTCATCCGCGACAGCAAACCAATGGAGGTAGTAGCAAAGGATTTGGTACCGGGAGACGTGATGCTCCTAGAAGCGGGGGTACATATCTCGGCAGATGGACGCTTGCTAGAAGCATCCAACTTGCAAGTGCGGGAGTCGGCACTTACTGGTGAAGCCGAGGCGGTTGTTAAGCAGGCAGAAATCACATTGCCTGACGAAACAGGATTGGGCGATCGCATTAATTTGGTATTTCAAGGCACAGAAGTCGTTCAAGGGCGAGCTAAGGTTCTAGTCACCAACACCGGAATGCAGACAGAACTAGGGAAAATTGCTGCAATGTTGCAGGCGGTGGAAAGTGAACCTACCCCCTTACAACAACGGATGGCACAACTCGGCAATGTTCTGGTGACGGGTTCTTTGGTTCTAGTCGCGATCGTTGTTGTCCTTGGTTTGTTGCGTGGTGGCAACTTGCGGGAACTTTTGCAAGTGTCACTCTCGATGGCAGTGGCTGTTGTGCCAGAAGGCTTGCCCGCCGTAATTACCGTGACTTTGGCACTAGGAACCCAGCGAATGGTGCGGCACAATGCCTTGATCCGCAAACTGCCAGCCGTAGAAACTCTTGGATCTGTAACTACTATTTGTTCTGATAAAACTGGTACTCTGACTCAGAACAAGATGGTTGTACAATCTGTTTATACAGCAGCTGATGACCAAAGTTTCCGCGTTACAGGGGAAGGTTACGCTCCCACAGGTGAATTTAAACTGCAAGAGGGTACTGTAGAACTACAAGACCATCCAGGACTGCAAGCTTTGTTAGTTGCCTGTGCAGTTTGTAATGATTCGGTATTACAACAGGACAAAGGGCAATGGACGATTTTGGGAGATCCAACTGAAGGAGCATTGCTAACACTGGCAGGTAAGGGAGGTATTGAAAAAGACCAGTGGAATAGTAAGTTACCTCGTGTTGGTGAATTCCCGTTTTCCTCCGAACGCAAGCGGATGAGTGTAATTACCAAGGTAGAGCAAGTAGAAACTGGTGTCTCGCCTTTAAGTGATGTTGATCCCATAATCAGTCACCTAGTGAACTCCGAAGATTACTTAATGTTCACCAAAGGTTCTCCAGAATTAACTTTGGCTCGTTGTACTCATATTTTTTTAGGTAATAGTGTAGTTCCTTTTAGCCAAGAACAACGGGATAATATTCTGGCAGAAAACGATCGCATGGCTTCTAAGGGTTTGCGAGTGCTGGGTTTTGCCTATAAACCTCTGATGGAAGTCCCTCCCGAAGGCTCAGAAGAGACATATGAGCAAGATTTAGTATGGCTGGGATTAGTGGGAATGTTAGATGCACCACGCCCAGAAGTTAGAGCCGCCGTACAAGAGTGTCGGGATGCAGGCATTCGACCGATTATGATTACAGGCGATCACCAGTTAACAGCACGAGCGATCGCCACAGATTTGGGTATTGCTGCTGAAGGCGATCGCGCTTTCACAGGTCAAGATTTGCAAAGAATGAGCGACCAAGAGCTAGAGGAAAATGTTGACTTAATAAATATTTACGCTCGTGTTGCTCCCGAACATAAACTGCGGATTGTGCAAGCATTGCAACGTCGGGGCAGGTTTGTGGCAATGACAGGCGATGGTGTGAATGACGCCCCAGCCCTCAAACAAGCTGATATCGGGATTGCAATGGGCATCACTGGCACCGATGTTAGTAAAGAAGCTAGCGACATGGTGTTGTTGGATGATAACTTTGCCACAATTGTTGCCGCTACCAAAGAAGGTAGGGTTGTATATACAAATATTCGTCGCTTTATCAAATACATTCTGGGTAGTAACATTGGCGAAGTCCTCACCATTGCTGCCGCACCCATCCTCGGACTGGGAGGCGTTCCCCTGACACCACTACAAATTCTGTGGATGAACCTTGTGACTGACGGTTTACCAGCCTTAGCACTAGCAGTAGAACCACCGGAACCCGACGTCATGAAGCGTCCGCCCTTTAGTCCCCGCGAAAGTATTTTTGCGAGGGGTTTGGGTTCTTACATGATTCGGATTGGGATTATTTTTGCGATCATTTCTATAATTTTGATGCAATGGGCGTACTATCATGTCCAAACAGTACAGGCACCAGGACTTGATCCACAGCGTTGGAAAACAATGGTATTTACTGCCCTGTGTCTTGCTCAAATGGGACACGCGATCGCAATTCGCTCTAACTCACGCTTGACAATAGAGATGAATCCCTTCTCTAATCCTTATGTACTAGGATCGGTAATCCTAACAACAATTTTGCAGTTGATGTTAGTGTATGTCCCTCCCCTACGCGCCTTCTTTGGTACTCACGTACTAAGTATGTCAGAATTAGGAGTTTGTCTTGGCTTTAGTGCCTTAATGTTTGTGTGGATTGAAGGGGAGAAGATATTCTTCCGTTTGATTGGCAAGAAAACAGTCTAGGAATTAGGTATTGGTGATTGGCGATCGGGTATTTAATTTGGGCATAGCGAATTGGGCATTGCTCTATGCCCCATGCCCATTGCCCATTGCCCATTTCCCATTTCCTTTCCAGTTCCCAGTCCCTAATCCCCAGTCCCCAATCCCCAGTCCCCCATTCCCTCTATGTACCTCAAAACCCTCCAACTTCGACAGTTTCGTAACTATCAAGAGCAGCAAATTGAATTTACTGCTCCAAAAACGATTTTGGTAGGTAATAATGCTCAAGGAAAATCGAACCTGCTAGAGGCGGTGGAGTTATTGGCAACATTGCGATCGCATCGACATGGACGCGATCGCGATTTAATTCGTGAAGGAGAAGATCTTGCCCAAATTAGTGCTTTCCTCAAGCGACAAACTGGTATTAGCAACCTCAGTTTAACCCTACGCCGCAACGGTCGCCGCACTGTTACCCTCAACAGCGAAAATCTCCGGCGTCAAATGGACTTTCTTGGTATTCTGAATGCCGTCCAGTTTTCTAGTTTAGATTTAGAACTAGTGCGCGGGCTACCTGAAGTTCGCCGTCATTGGCTAGATACTTTATTAATTCAACTTGAACCTATTTACACCCACATCTTACAGCAGTATAACCAGGTGCTGCGGCAGCGTAATGCTTTTTTAAAGCAGAATTTAGAAATACGCCCAACTGCATCTGTACAATCGGAATTAGCCGTATGGGATGCACAATTAGCCAATGCAGGTACACGGGTGATTCGACGCCGAGAGCGAGCTATACAGCGACTAGCCCCAATTGCCAAGGCTTGGCACGCTAATATCAGTGGCAGTACAGAAACACTGCAAGTCAAGTATGCACCAAATGTTCCTTTAGAGGAAAGTCAACCAGAACAGGTACAAGAAGCTTTTTTAGCCAAAATTCAGCAACGAGCTATTGCCGAGTTGCGACAAGGTACTACTCTTGTCGGGCCGCATCGCGACGAAGTAGAGTTGACAATTAATAGTACACCAGCTCGTCAATATGGTTCTCAAGGGCAGCAAAGAACGCTGGTATTAGCCCTAAAACTAGCAGAGTTGCAATTAATTGAAGAAGTCGTCGGAGAGTCTCCACTGCTATTACTTGATGATGTTTTGGCAGAGTTAGATTTGTCTCGTCAAAATCAATTACTTGATACTATCCAAGATCGCTTTCAAACGTTAATTACTACTACTCATCTGGGTTCTTTTGATTCTCAGTGGTTAAATTCCTCTCAAATTCTTTACGTTCAGAGTGGAAAGATAAGTAGTAAAACTTTCATCAATTTTTAGCATCAAAAATGAATTGACTCAAATCTTGCACCTGAAAATATGAACAATTTGAACAACACGTAGGATGGTGGTCGCAAAGCGTAACGTAGTATTTTCAAGGGTTTGGTGCGTTGACTAAAATCATAACACAACGGCAATTTTGCGGTCAGAAAATCTACACCGCAAACTGCCTCCCCTACAAATACTTAATTTTTTTCAGAAATCAAACCTGACTCCCATAGCAATCATCTTTATAGTTATGGGCTTTATAAACAAATATTGAAATTTACTAAGAAGAACTTAATTAAAAGTTACATAAAAAGTGATATTTTTCATATATATACAAACAATAATAAGCTTTTTTTAATCACTTTTACCTGTGTTGTTTTTGAAGAACAGAACTAGAATTAATTCATGCACTGATGTCGAATTGAAAATGTGTCAAGCTAGCTCTTGACGAGGGGAAGTCTCTGTTTTTTTGTTATATATCAGTGCTAAAAAAGGTGGACATTGTTGCCCACCTATATTATCAAAAATGAAAAAGAAAAAATGTTTAAAACCTTAGTGACATGAGCCTTTCAAAAGATTTTTTTGACTTTTGCCTAATATTGGTAGTACGCTACGACAAAATTCTGCAACCACAATAAAAAGGTAGAAATCTTAATCTAGAAAGCTTTTGTGCCTTCTTTTACTGACTACTCCTGAACCTTCTGGATAAGAAATTGTGTTTGCTGATAACCTTCACTGTTTCCTTGTTCGCGAAATAGTGTTGCTGCTTTTTGTAGATCGGCAACAGCATCGCGCTTATTTCCCAAAGTATATTGGACAATTGCCCGGTTGCCGTAAGCATCAGCTAGCTTGGGATTAATTTTAAGCGCTTGGTTAAAGTCTGCTATGGCTAACTTGTAATTTCCCTGTTTGTGATTTAGTAGCCCGCGATTGTAGTAGGCATCAACAAACTGCGGATTGATTGTCAGTGTTTTGTTAAAGTCAGCGATCGCACTTTGGGTATCTCCCAACTCTGCTGATACAATTCCCCTACTATTGTAAGCATCTGCATAGTTGGGGTTGATTTTGAGCGCTTGTTCAAAATCTACTTTCGCTGCTTGCAAATCTCCTAATTGATATTTAGCCATACCTCGCAGACACAAACCTTGATATAACTTAGGGTTAAGTTGCACTGCTTGATTAAAATCTTCAATCGCACCACTAAAGTTACCTTGTTCTAGCTTTTGCACTCCCTGAGTGTAATACTGCTGATAACTAATCTGGGTGCCGCGCGTCGTCTGTGCTGCTTGTGCATACACAATAGCAGGTATTCCGGCTATCATGCTTGTGATTCCCAAAATGGCAATTCCTTGCTTGATATGCTTCATCCTTTCCCCTTCACACATTGAGTGTGTGACTCTTCAAGCTCAAACTAATTGTTGCCCTTATAAATATTTTACCCAGCATATAGTGAGCAATATTTAATCATGCGAATCAGTTCCCTGTTCCGCAATCTCAGCAGTTAGAACTACGTAATCTTTTATGCATTCTGGTAGGTAATACACACATTTCATTAAGTCTACTTGCAATGTTTGCTGACATTAGGCAGAGTATCTATCAAACAGATAAAGTTTAAAAATAATTCAAAATTGTATACACCGATCGCCGTTGCAATCACAGACATTGCTAATATCAGGATAGTAACCCAAGGATCAGTCTCCCGCATAGATTCTTCCACCTTGATTGTGTGCAACAAATTAAAAATTCTGAATTGATTTCTCCAACTCGACAAGTAATTCTTCATCAATAGGTGTGGTTGAGAGAACTTCGTGTTTTAAGTCTCCCCACTTTTTGCCAGAACGGGTTTTATGTAAACTAATAATTTCATGAATACGTGAATGTATAAGTACACGCACGCTCGTAAGTTGCCCCAAAAGCCTGGCATGGCGGTAATGAGGAGATTGTTGCAGTGCAGTGTCTAATTGCGTAGCGATATCTTGAGGATCTAATGTAGTTTGATCAAGTAATAAAATATAGTGTTCTTTTGGTTGCTTGGCGGGTACAAGACTTTTAAAAAATGTTTCCTTTAATGGCAAACAATTCAGAACATCGCGAACAAATTCCGAATGCAGTTTTTCACCCACTAAATCGCTGATTTCCTGAGTACGTCCGAGAAATTCCAAGCAAGGTGTTTGCAGATAAAAATGAGTCACGCGAACGCGATCGCCAATGCGGTAACGATACAATCCTCCCTTCTGAGAAAGAATAATCTCGTAAACTTTTCCCTTTTCTAGTTCGTGAAGATGGTAAATTTTCCCTTCTACATCTTCAAATTCAAAAAAAACTTGATCTAGAACAGGTACACATCCTTGTGCAGCAATCAAAGGAATAGTCATTGGTGCTTCCGTTGCTAATAGTCCTTTTCCCTGCACCATTACATTAGGAAACAAAGCTCGCAAAAAACCCACTCCATCGGCAGCGTTAGCACTATCCCAACAAGAGATCAACTTAAGTTCCGGCCAAATTTGTGTCCAGGGAATGGAACAAGAAGGTTCTAGCAATATTTGACGCTGTTCTCGTGAAATGCGATCGCCTAATTCCAAAGCTAATTGTCTGCGGTGAGTTTGAATATAATCAAGGATTACTCGCACAAAAGTCGGACTCCAAATAGAAATAATTTCCAGCTTTTGTGCTATCAACAGCGCTTTAGAAAGCTCGTGTTTAAACTCTTGAGCATTGCGCAAGCGGTTTAGTCGTGCAGGGGAAACCAGAAATGGACTGAGAAACCACCTTAACCAAGTATCTAAATATTGGGAATCATCTTCTAGCCCGGAAGAGGAGATGGGCGAAGGGGACATAGGCACACGGGGAAGCGGGGACACGGAGAATATTAAGCTCATCCCCCGACTGAAGTCTGGGGGATTTCGCGGGCATCGGGAATTGGGAATTGGGCATTGGCCAATGCCCTTTGCCCCTTGCCCCAAGACGACGGACGACGATTCTGAGCGCCCCTTAAAGGAACGGGCTTCCCCGTCGTCTTTTGGTGATTCACGTTCTTGTCCCCTGTCTTGTTGTCTCTTTGTCTCCTTGTCCTCTTCTCTGTCTGCGTCTTCTTTGTCTTCCAACTGCGGCGAAATACAAAAATATATCTTGCCAGTAGAAAATTTGGGGCCATGTACAATCAAATCATGCGCCCAAACACAAAACATCTGATTAAAAGAACGACGCAGAGATTTTGTATAAGGGATAACTTTAGCAGCACCACGGCTTCCAGAAGTCTTTTCATAGAAAAGAATTGGTTCGTTTGTGAGAAGAGACTTTTTTGTTGCTTGCTGTTTTAAAATCCAAGTTTCAATATCTTGGTATTCCAGTATAGGAATTTGACACCAATCAGTAATAGTACTGATACCTAATGATTTGCCATATTCACTGTGATGAAGACGTTGAAAAATTTCCTCCTGTAACTTTCGCTGTGCTATTTGGGGATATTCCAAAGCATAATCAAATCGCTTGGCAGCAGGAGCAATTATTTTGCTAAAAACTTGTATAACTCGGCGCATAATCCAGAGTAAGTAATACAAAAAAAGTAGACGCACCTTAAGCGGAGAATATCCCCAATTTAAGTGCGTCTTGTATTGTGTATCTTCTTAATTATCTCAGTCTCTGTATGCCCTAATTTAGGGAGCCAGAGCGTTACCGCGCAGCAGACTACCAATTGTCTTGGCAGTAATTTTTAACTGGGTGATGGGATTCGCTGGCACAACGGTTTTATACAGATAGCTATCAAATGTTAGCCTCTGTACGTCAAGGTCTGCGCACATTTCCACAAATGCCTCGCGGGTAGCGTCAGAACGATAAAATACGGTTTGCAGGAGATCTAGCACTTTATAGGTGAGTCCGTATTTTTTATCCCAACGCTTCAGGTAAAGCTTGAGTTCATTTTCTGTGGGAATGCGAGCGCCACCGTTGGACACCTCTACAATGGTGTCGGCACACATCCGCCCAGATTTAGCAGCAAAGTAAATGCCTTCGCCAGAGGATTTGGTGACGTAGCCCGCAGCATCTCCTACCAAGGCAATGCGTCCAACAACGCGGCGAGGGCGGGGATGTTCAGGAATCGGATGTGCTTCGACTTTGATAATTTGACCGCCAGCAAGTTTTTCTACAGCACGGGCGCGGATACCAGCTTGCAGTTGCTTAATGCTGGCTTTGTTCACGTGCATCGTACCAGTTCCGACGGCTACGTGGTCGTATTTGGGGAAAACCCAAGCATAAAAGTCAGTAGAAACGTCGTCACCAACGTACATTTCTGCTAACTGATTGTAGTATGCCATTTTGTCTTGGGGTAAGCGAATCCGCTCTTGGAAAGCGATCGCATAATTATAATCCCCAGCATCCATTTCTTTGGCAACACGGGAGTTTGCCCCATCTGCGCCGATAATTAAATCGACTTTCAGAGTTTTAGCAATGCCTTGAGCGCCACCTTCTGTATGGTCTACATAATGAATGGTGTAAGGATCAGTATTGTTTGTAGGTATATCAAGTTTATGAACAGTCGCATTAATTAAATGTGCGCCTAATTTTGCCGCCCGATTGCGGAGGTAACCATCCAGCACCTCACGACGGCACATTCCTATATATTCTTCTTCTTTTTCTAAGTTGATATCAACCTCACGATTGGAGGGTGAAATCATTTTCATCTTCCGCACCTGACGGTCAATGATATCCTTGGGCAGGTCAAATTCACTTACCATGCACAGGGGAATTGCACCGCCACAGGGCTTGGCATTATCTAGTTTGCGCTCAAACAGGTAAGTTTCGATCCCAGCTTTTGCCAGTGTTTCTGCGGCAGATGAGCCAGCTGGGCCTGACCCAACAACAGCAACCCGTAGTGTCAAAGGTCTACTCCCAATCTTGACATTTACCGAAAGAATCGTATCACGGAGTTTTGGCTCATTTCTCGCTCTTTCTTGTGGATCGCACGGAAATGCAATATTCCTTAATATTTCGCTACGATTGCTTAAACTTGGAATTGGGTATGATGAGATTTGCTGCTTTTTCCACAAACCAAAGCAAATCGTGGTACTCGCTCCTTGTGATCCTAAATTTTCACAACTTGCAACTTGTAGCAGCCTTCTATGGTATAAATAAAGTACTCTAACCCCATCAAAAAACCGTAGTTAAAAAACCGTAGTTAAATCGCAGAGGTTAATAGCAGTGGGCATAGTTGTTGAAAACGTATCCAAACATTTTGACAGTTTTAAAGCGGTTGATCGGGTGAGTCTAGAAATCAAAAGTGGCTCCCTGGTTGCTTTATTGGGGCCATCAGGTTCAGGGAAGTCCACCTTATTGCGGCTAATTTCTGGCTTAGAAATGCCAGATAGCGGCAGAATTGTGCTTACAGGCAAAGATGCTACCTATCAAAGCGTGCAAGAAAGAAATATTGGCTTTGTTTTTCAGCATTATGCCCTATTTAAGCATATGACAGTACGGCAAAACATTGCTTTTGGGTTAGAAATCCGTAAAGCTTCAAAAGCTAAAGCGAAAAGGCGAGTAGAAGAACTATTAGAATTAGTTCAATTAGGAGGACTAGGCGATCGCTATCCTTCACAACTTTCTGGTGGGCAAAGGCAAAGAGTAGCCTTAGCAAGAGCGCTAGCACCAGAACCAGAAGTATTATTGCTGGATGAACCATTTGGCGCACTTGATGCCAAAGTCCGCAAAGACTTGCGTGCTTGGTTGCGACGCTTGCACGATGAAGTACACGTCACCACAGTTTTCGTCACTCACGATCAAGAAGAAGCAATGGAAGTATCAGACGAAATTGTGGTCATGAACAAAGGACGCGTAGAACAGGTAGGAACACCAGCAGAAGTTTACGACCATCCCGCGACAGCCTTTGTGATGAGTTTCATCGGCCCTGTAAATGTACTGCCAAGTAGTTCGCGAATATTCCAGGGTAACGGGTTCGATTCAGCACATCCAGAAATGTTCTTGCGTCCTCAAGATGTCCTGATAGAAACAACTCCCAATGGTACTACCGTAGCAGCAAGAGTGAGTCGATTGATACATTTAGGTTGGGAAATTCAGGCAGAGTTAACTTTGGATGATGGACAAGTAGTGACGGCACATTTAACACGGGAACGGTTTGATGAGTTACAGCTAGAGCCTCAGCAAAAGGTATATGTGAAGCCGAAGGATGCTAGGTCTTTCCCATTATATTATTCAATTTAGCTAGCGCTAGACTATATTCATCTTCTTTTGTTAACATTTTGGAGAATTGCCGGATATTTAGAAGTAAATCTTAAGTAGTGCGTGGCAAGACTAAAATGATGCGATAGTAAAGGCTCGTAGTAGCGCTTGGGCGCAAAATATGACTACGCATCTAACGCACAAATTTAGCTGTGTCAATCCAGTAGGGTGTGTACAGCTTGAGCCTAACGCACCACATTGTCTGGCGGTGCGTTAGGCTGTCGCTAACTACATATATTTTCAAGAAGAAAAAAATTAAAATAAAATATTTATTTATAAATCCTGTATTCAAACTCATTGAGAAGATTACCGCTCTTGTTAATCCGTTGAAATTCCCTAAATACTTTGCCCTCAAAACTTTCTACTATTTTTCGACTAGGGATATTTCTTTTGTCAACAGGGTAGGAAAGACATTCGGACTCTAAATTATGATCCACCCAGTCTTTCAATAAGCCAATTGCCTCTCGACCAAAACCTTTACCGTGAACTGCTTTTTTAATCCAAATTCCTAACTCCGGTGTATCAGTATCAATAGCACCAACTTCGCAAATTCCCAAAAACTCCAAAGTCTCCTGCTTGAGCATTACCAAAACTAAATCATTTCCATTTTTTCGTTGTTGAATCATATCTTTGATTACCTTCTCGGTTTCACCGATATTGTCAGCGCGTTTCGGATACATATAGGTAGTAATTTCGCTTGTGAATTCCCGAAACACATCTTCTGTATATTCCAACGAAATCGGTTTGAGAATTAGTCTTGTACTCTCTAAATTTACTTTTTCTAAGTTTTCCATAAATTGCGATCCTGCTCAGAACAAAAGTTTATCCAATTGCCCTGAGCAATTTCACTTTTAACCTCATGTATCTCTACAATACACCTTTAGAACTGGGTATCATTCCAGCACGACGGGGATCAATTTCTACAGCCACCCGTGTAGCTCTGGCAAAGGCTTTAAAAGTTGCTTCAATAATGTGATGAGAATTAATGCCATCTAACTGGCGAATGTGCAGCGTCATTTGGCTATTGTTCACGATCGCCACAAAAAATTCCCGCACTAGTTGGGTGTCATAAGTTCCCACCCGTTGAGTGGGAATTTCTAAACCATAGCTGAGGTGAGGACGTCCGGAAAAATCTAGTGCCACTTGAATTAATGCTTCGTCCAGAGGTGCGAGAAAATGACCAAAACGGACTATGCCCTTACGATCGCCTAATGCTTTGCTAATTGCTTGTCCCAGAGTGATCCCCACATCTTCGTTCGTATGGTGGTCATCAATGTGTAAATCACCCGTAGCTTGAATATCCAAATCAATTAAACCGTGGGAGGCAATTTGGTGCAACATATGATCCAAAAACGGAACACCAGTAGCAGCATTACAAACCCCTGTGCCATCCAGATTAATCGTGACTTGTACATCTGTTTCCCCCGTAGTGCGGCGTAAAGAGGCAATACGCGGAGATTGTATATTTGAGAGAATTTGGCGATCGCTGATTTGCATAGATATTTAGGAATTGGGGATCGGGGATTGGGGATTGGGGATCGGGTAAAGAAGACACGGGGAGGACACTTCCGTGCAAAGGTTCCCTCCGTTGAGGAAAGTGTCCGTCGACAAGGAGAATTGTGATTGACATTCTTGCTCCTTGTCTCCTTGTCTCCCCTTCCCCTTGTCCTCTTCTTTGTCCCCAGTCCCCATTACATTCCCATAATTTCATATCCTGCATCCACATACAGGACTTGTCCAGTAATTCCACTGGCTAAGTCACTACATAAGAACGCTGCTGTATTACCCACTTCGATTTGAGTGACAGTGCGTCGTAATGGAGCCACCTTTTCTACATGATGAATCATATCTAAAATACCGCCAACTGCACTGGAAGCCAAAGTACGAATCGGCCCGGCAGAAATAGCATTAACCCGAATTTGAGAGGGACCTAATTCTGCCGCAAGATAACGCACGCTAGCTTCTAAACCAGCTTTTGCAACTCCCATAACGTTATAGTTTGGGATTGCTCTGATAGCACCCAAATAAGAAAGAGTAACAATGCTTCCTCCTTGTGTCATTAAAGATTTAGCTGCACCTGCCAGTTGCACTAAAGAATATGTACTAACATCTAAAGCTGTTTGGAAGCCTGTACGAGAAGTTTGGCTAAAGTCTCCGCTTAAATCATCTTTGTTAGCAAATGCCAAGCAATGGATCACAATATCTAGGTTGCCCCACTTCTGGTGAATCGTCTCAAAAGTAGACTTGACTTGCTCTTCATTTTGGACGTTACAGGGTAGAAACAGACTAGGGTTGAGAGGTTCTACTAGTTCTGCTACCTTTTTCTCCATTTTGCCCTTGTCATCCGGCAAATAGGTAATACCGAGGTTTGCTCCCGCTTTGTGTAGTTGTTGAGCGATACCCCAGGCAATCGAGCGGTTATTAGCAATGCCTGTAACCAAGGCATTTTTTCCAGTTAGATCCAACATATAAATTCTTTAGCACGATGTTTCATTAGGAGCATACAAGAATCTGAGCCTGCTTGGTATTTGTTGTCGATAAGATTTGCTTTATTTATCACTCTCAATGCTTGAAGAAAGTGGGATTTTAAGAGATTAAGATGCTTAGTGTTAGTACCAAGCATCGTCTAGACACTCCGGAAAATCACTCGTGCTTACTTTTTCTGCCGAGATTATAGCTAGTGTTTAATACCACAAAAACACAGCTTCATCCTTAAGAGATTTTCAATGTATCTTATTTTTTTCTTAAAAAAACCTACTTTTTACAATTAGGGTAAATGTAGTTCAAAAAGTACTAGCTACTAATAGTAGAAATTTTGTATGATTTGAACAATATTTATGAGATAAAAAGGATAAGTATAGGAAAGAACAAAAAGGTTAACAATGTTTTCTTGATTTTTCGGGTGTATTCTTAGGAAATCCATCTTTAGTTTTTTTCCGGCATTGGGATAGGGGAAGGTAAATGATCGTGACACAAGATAAAGCCCTAGCAAATGTTTTTCGTCAGATGGCGACTGGAGCGTTTCCACCAGTTGTGGAAACGTTTGAGCGCAATAAAACGATCTTTTTCCCCGGTGATCCTGCTGAACGAGTTTATTTTCTTTTAAAAGGTGCAGTAAAACTCTCCAGGGTGTACGAGGCAGGAGAAGAAATCACCGTTGCGCTGCTGCGGGAAAATAGTGTTTTTGGAGTTTTGTCCTTACTGACTGGAAACAAGTCCGATCGCTTTTATCATGCAGTTGCTTTTACACCTGCGGAATTGCTCTCAGCACCAATTGAACAGGTGGAACAAGCATTAAAGGAAAATCCTGAATTGTCGATGTTAATGCTGCGAGGCCTTTCATCACGTATTCTTCAGACAGAAATGATGATTGAAACACTTGCTCACCGAGATATGGGTTCAAGGTTAATCAGTTTTTTATTAATTCTTTGTCGCGATTTTGGCATTCCTTGTGCCGATGGAATCACGATTGATTTGAAGCTATCTCATCAGGCGATCGCTGAAGCAATTGGCTCTACCCGCGTTACTGTCACTAGATTGCTGGGTGACTTGCGCGAAAAGAAAATGATTTCCATACACAAGAAAAAAATTACTGTCCATAAGCCTGTTACCTTAAGTCGGCAATTCACCTAAAAGCGCTTGGAGACTGGAGTGAGCAGGTTAACTAGTTAAGTAATGTCAGCTATTGCTCATTTCCAATCTCCCACAGACAATCGCTGGAAGTAGTAGGCTGTATCTGGAGGGATTTCTTCGCTAAATCATTAACTGATGGCCACCGGGTACATCCTCATCATTGCAATTTTAATTTTGGGAGGCGTAATTGCCACCGTAGGCGATCGTATTGGCACACGGGTTGGCAAGAAGCGGCTTTCACTGTTCAATCTCAGACCCAAAAATACAGCTGTTTTAGTGACAATTCTCACAGGGTTGGGCATTTCCGCATCAACCCTGGGAATTTTATTTTTAGCTGATGAAGGATTGCGCAAGGGAGTTTTTGAACTAGAAGATATTCAAAAAGATCTCAGACGCAAACGCGTACAGCTAGAAAATACAACTAAGCAGCTAGATACTACCAAAACCGAGCTAGAGCAAGCAAGAATTGAGCAATCAAAGGCACAACAGGACTTACAGGAAATAAATAAATCCTTACAGTCAGCAAATGCCAAGCAGCAGCAAACACAAGCTCAACTCAACCGCACAATCAAGCAACAAGCACAAACTCAAGAGGAACTCCAACGTACCCAAAAACAATTAGGCCAAGTTGCAACACAATATCAACAAGCTAAAACTCAATTGCAAAGTGTTTATGCAGAAAGAAACAAACAACTAGCAGAAATTAAATTACTTAAGGCAGAGCGTCAAAGATTGTACGAAGAAGCGAGAAAGGCACTCGCTGAAGCTCAGGCGGCAATTGATAAACGCGATCAAGAACTTGCCAAGCGGCAAGAAGCGATTGAAGCACGCGATCGCAAAATAGCTAGTTTAGATAACATCATTCAAAAGCGCAATTTAGAAATTACGGCACGGGAAAAGATTATTGTTCAAAGAGAAGCTCGCTTGAAAGATTTGGAAGCGCAACAGCAAGATCTTGAACAGGAAGTCGCAAGACTAGAGAAATATTATCAGTCTTATCGTGACCTTCGTTTAGGAAAACTAGCTTTGTTTCGCGGGCAAGTTCTTGCTGCTGGGGTAGTTCGTGTTCAGCAACCATCAGCAGTGCGTCAAGCAGTAATCCAGCTGTTACAAGAAGCTAATCGTAATGCCAGCATTGAATTAACCGAGCCGAATCTAAATCCTGCCCCAAATGTGCAAATCTTGCGCGTTACCGAGGAACAAATTGAGCAATTAGGCAAGCAGATTCAAGATGGACGAGAATACGTAGTGCGAGTTTTCTCGGCAGGTAACTACGTTAGGGGAGAAAAACCGGTAGAATTTTTTGCTGATGCAGCAATAAATCAAGTTGTTTTTTCAGGAGGCGAGGTATTAGCCACAACTAGTGCCGATCCTAAAACCATGACCTCCTATCAATTGAGGCAGCGTTTAGAACTTTTGATTTCTGCTTCCCAATTTCGCGCTCGTAATGCTGGAATTTTAGAAAATATTCAAATAGATGGTACTTTCATTCGCTTTGTAGCTCAATTGCGACAATATGATCAACCATTAGATATTAAAGCTATTGCAGCAGAAGATACTTACACAGCCGGGCCACTAAAAGTTAAATTAGTGGCAATTAAAAATGGGCAAGTTATTTTTAGTACCTAAAATTGAAAATATATGAATGATTTTGTTAGTAGTTGGTAGGGGAGCCAGTGCGTCCTTGCGGGTTAAGCGCGTTGTAGCAACTGGCGTGCGGGTTTAGAAGATAATTTCTCGGTTTGAACCGAAAATTCATCAGCAAAACCCGCCTGTATAGTAGTTAGTAGTTACTAGGAGCTAGTTTAGAAGAACAATAAGATAATCAACGAAATCTGCCAGTACAAAAGTTAGTAGTTCATAGGTAGTTGTTTACTTCTACCTACTAACCACTATCCAATCTCTAAATATTAAAAGTATTTAATAGTATTTAATATGAATTCTAATGAATTTATACCAACGCAACCAGTCGTTTTAGGCTTTGATCCAGGTAAAGATAAGTGTGGTTTAGCGGTGATGGGACTAGATCGACAACTTCATTATCACCAAGTCGTATCTTCAGATCATGCCATTGCCACCATTGATAAATTACGACAAAAATATCCAATCTCGTTAATAGTAATGGGTGATCAAACCACAGCTAAAAGGTGGAAACAGCAACTGCAACAGAAATTGTCAGAGCAAGTGAAGATAGTTTTAGTAGACGAACGCTATACCAGTTTAGAAGGACGCGATCGCTATTGGCAAATGTACCCACCACAAGGACTGACAAAGCTCCTACCAAAAGGTATGCGCACACCACCACGACCTATAGATGACATTGTTGCCATTCTCTTGATCGAAAGATATCTAAATCGACTGACAGAATCCGTAAATGAATTATGAATGCTGAATGATGAATTATGAAATTTTTCTCATTACTATGCTCTGCATGGTAATGAAAACTTTGAGGCTCTGCTTCATGAAGAAGAGGCAGAGCCTCAATCAATGCTTTCCTGGGCTGCCAGCCTGGGAAAGAGAAAAAGGAAGACTTTGATTTAAGTTCCTCCCTTTTTAAGGGGGGTTAGGGGGGATCAAATGCCTGTGGGGTAGCATTGTGTACACCGTAGGGGTGAGCGAGAGGTAGAGAGATTCTATCACTAACGGAAGTTCAACCTAAGTATTTCCTGACAATATTTCTCTATAGCTTGTTGTATTTTGAAATAAGGAACTCGAATCTATGCAACTACATTTAAAGTAAACGTGGCAATCACCCTCTCTAACCAAGATTACACAGAGCTATTTGAGGAAGCAATCCAAAATGGCGAGATTACCTGTCAGTCGAATGAATTTGAAACAATTTGTGAGTATCCGCCACAACTTGCCCAAGGTTATGATCAAAACATTCAACTCCGCCCCGGACTTGAGCTTTCAATCAGCGATCGCCTCAACCGAGAATATTTAATCCTCAAGAAGTCTGAATGTCGGTGGCCTGTAGGTTCATTCTTCCATATTTCAGGAAATTACAGATGTGATTGTGGAACCTATGTCGATCCGGGATATAACTCCCTTACTGGGAGTTGTGTTGTACCGAAAGAAACCCTGGAGCATCTTGCAGGAGAGCGAATCAAGAGCGTCCATATTTGCATCGATTCACACCTGTTTGGAGAATTGGTTGTAGGTCAATTAAGAGGATTGCCACTGGAGTTGGAAACGTTGATTGGAGAAGGTGATGAGATTATTAACTTTGCTGGAACCACAACGCCATCTATGCAAGTTGCCTTGCAGCAAATTTTACATTGCCCCTATCAAGGTGTCTTTAAACGAATGTATCTCGAAGGCAAGGTACTAGAATTACTAGCCTTACAGTTGATGCAATTAGTTGATACAGATGTACCTCGTTCACATAGCAGTCTTCGGGGTCATGATATTGACTGTATTCATCACGCCAAAGAGATTCTCATTCAAAATTTAGATAATCCTCCTTCACTCCTCGATTTGGCACGGCAGGTAGGATTAAACGATCGCAAACTCAAGCAAGGGTTTCATCAGGTGTTTAAAACTACACCATTTGCTTACTTGCGTCAATATCGATTAGAGCAAGCACGACAATTATTAATGGATTCAGAAATCTCTATTGAGCAGGTGGTAAAAGCAGTTGGTTATAGCGATCGTAGTCGGTTTGCTGTGGCGTTTCGGAAGCAATTTGGGATTAATCCCAAGTCTTACCAAATGCAGTGTCGCAAAAACGGAGATTTGATTAGTTTGAATTGTGGTTAAAATCCTTCTCCGATGCAGGGCTTGTCATTACCCACATTTTTCTCAAAAATGCGATCACTCTTCAAGATGTGTTTACGCAGTAGCCTTAACAAGGCTTGTGTGTCTACCCTAAAATTAAGAAACACCTTGAATTGCTGTGGGTTGTTGCAATGGTGAAATCTGACCGTTGGCTCCACTTACCTTCGAGTGCTGAACTGCCCTGTTCGGACGATACACCTGTGGATAACGAAGACCAAAACTTTATTCCTAACCTTCTTCTTTTCCTATTGGAGTTTATCTGGGCAACCCGCAACGATTGGTTCTTTGGCGTAGATATGGGGATTTACCATACGACTGGTGTGTCTCCGTTAGTACCCGTGGTGCCGGACGGGTTTCTCAGTTTAGGTGTGGAACGTCGAAAGGGCGGTGAGTCGCGCAAAAGTTATGTAGTGTGGGAAGAGGATGGTGTAGTGCCTATTTTTGTGCTGGAAGTTGTATCACTAACTCCAGGCGGAGAGTATGACACTAAAATGACCACCTATGCCAAATTGGGAGTGCTGTATTACGTGGTGCACAATCCTCAATATTGGCGACGAGACCAGCATCAGCCGTTTGAAGTTTATAGATTAGAGGATGGTACTTATCAATTACAAATAGGTGAACCCTATTGGATGCCAGAAGTGGGGTTGGGCGTTGGGCGATCGCGCTACATATCTGGAGAAGTTGTACGGGAAGTGCTGTACTGGTATGACGAACGAGGAAACCGATATCTGACACCTGAAGAAACAGCAAGGCAAGCACAACAGCAGCTAGAACGCTATCGTCAACGATTTGGCGAATTGCCAGAAGAATGAAAACTACGCCTACAAAGGGAGCAAGCGATCGCTATTCCCTGCAAGAGTATCGCCATCTCCTGTTGCAAAAAGTAAGTGCGATCGCCAAAGACTTAACCAAATGCTTATCACCACGAGTGCAAATCAGCCATACTGGTAAAATCCAGCAATGCTACTCTACCCTTCAAGAACGCCTCCGGAGAACGAGAAGCCACGCAAAGCGCGTCTACGCCAAGATTTTCTAATTGTTCTAAAGATAGAGTTTCAATTCTCGACGCATGAAAGATATTACGACATGAGCCTATTTAAGGCGATCGGTATTCTTCTTGAGCGTTTTACTTTGAAGTGATTCTAAGCATGATTAGGTTTCAACAAAAAAGTCCGTCTCGGCCGCTAAAAAGTCCGCCTCAGCATCAAAATTGCTAGTAAAGCTGCTCAACTTTATTTTATTCTTCTTGAGAATACTTCTGAATTAAGTAGTGTGAATTTGATGAAATTGGCGATATCGCCCTGACTGAAAGCATTGCCTGCATAGCATTAGTTTTTTAACGATCCCGAAACGCAACGGTTGTTTCAAAACCAAACCTTGCTCTCCTGTGAGATCAATTTTCTTTAGTCAAATAAAATAGCCAGGTGTGTAGAGTAGCTAATGAAACCAAAGCATTTATTGAAAATTGTATTAGTGACGAGTTCCATTTGGCTGTGGTGTGCAATGAGCGCAACTGCTCAAGAAGTACCGAAGCCGGAGACACAGAATAAATCTATTGCATCGGTACTAAGTAATTCACGAAAAATTAGAAAGATTCGTCAACTCAGTGAAATAGAGCATCCCAGCACTAGCGCCAGAATGCTAGTACAGTCACCAGCACCAACGAACCCCCCTTCTGAAGGGGATGTTATCTAAGTTACGGGAGTGCAAGCTAAACCCACTGACAAAGGTGTAGAGGTGATTTTACAAACCACTCAAGGAGAACAACTGCAAATCACAAATCGTAGTGAGGGGAGCAACTTTATCGCTGATATTCCCAATGCTCAACTGCGTTTACCCAGTGGTGATGCGTTCACATTCCGTTCGAAAAAACCTATTGTAGGTATTACTGAGATAACTGTTACAAATTTGGATACTAATACGATCCGGGTGACAGTGATAGGTGAGGCGGGATTACCAACAGTTGAGTTGTTTGACAGTGATGAGGGTTTGATTTTTGGTTTGGCACCTGTGGCAACGGCAACGCAGCCACCACAGCCAGAGCAACCAACGGGTGAAACACCGCAAGAGGAACCATCGGCGCAGCAGGATGAGCCAATTGAGTTGGTGGTGACGGGGCAGCAGGATGGGTATCGTGCACCTAATGCCTCAACTGCCACGAGAACTGATACCCCACTGCGCGATATTCCTGCCTCTATTCAGGTTGTGCCTCGACAAGTGCTAGAAGATCAAAAAGCTTTTCAGCTCGATGAAGCACTTCGCAATGTCAGTGGGGTTCAACCGACTAATAGTTTTGGCGGCAATCAAAATGCATTCAGAATTCGTGGATTTGATACTGATTTCAGCAATGCTATTATTCGAGATGGCGTTCGGGATAATGCCACTGTAGGTGGATTAATTCAAGAAACAGTAAATTTGCAGCAAATCGAGGTTTTGAAAGGGCCAGCTTCAGTCTTATATGGACAACTTCAACCAGGTGGAGTCATCAATTTAGTCACCAAACAGCCGCTAGCAGAGCCTTATTACTCCGCAGAGTTATCCATTGGTAGTTATGACTTCTATCGTCCTTCCATCGATATTTCTGGGCCACTTAATCCCGAACGGAGTGTGCGTTATCGTTTGAATTCAGTTTATGAAAGCGCGGGAAGCTTTCGAGACTTTTCAGAGAGCGATCGCTTCTTCATTGCCCCCGTATTAACTTGGGATATCGGTAAGAATACAAATCTCACCTTTGAAGCCGAATATCTGTGGGAAAAAAGACCCCTTGATCGCGGTCTTGTGGCAATTGGAAGAGAGGTGGCAGACATCCCCTTTAGCCGTCGTTTGGGTAACCCTTTTGACGTTCGGGAAATTAGAGTATGGAGAGCCGGATACCGCTTTGAGCACAAGTTCAATGAGAATTTGTCAATCCGCAATGCTTTTCGATTCGTCTCATTAGACACCTTGGATAGGTTTGAGACATTTCCTAACGCCTTGAATGAAACAACTGGCATCACCACGCAACGGAATTTTTTTAATTTACCGGCAGATGACTACAAAACTTATGCGCTACAAACCGATGTGATTGGTAAGTTTATGACAGGCTCAATCGAACACACACTTGTCTTTGGGTTTGATCTAACTAGACAAACTCGTCGTCTCATAGGCAGAACTGCAACTGCTCCTGTCATCAACATTTTTGACCCAGTTTACCTAAGTTCTCGACCCACAATTACTGCCCCTCCGTCTATTGATAACTTTACTCAAGCAGATAACTTAGGAATTTATCTACAGGATCAAATCAAGCTGACAGATAACCTCAAGTTTTTGCTGGGGGGAAGGTTTGATTTTGTAAACAATGAAGTAAGAAATTACTTAACAGGAGTCACAACGAGTCAAGATAATAGTGCTTTTAGTCCCCGTGTAGGAATTGTTTATCAGCCTATTCAACCCATTTCACTCTATGCCAGCTTTAGTCGCTCATTTAGTCAGATCACTGGCACAGCTTTTGATGGCAGTTCTTTTGAGCCAGAGAGGGGAACTCAATATGAAGTAGGTGCGAAAGCTGATTTTCTAGACGGGCGATTGTCTTCAACACTGGCTTTTTATGATTTGACTCGAAGCAATTTAACTACTACCGATCCAAATAATCCTGGCTTTAGTATTCAAACAGGTGAGCAGAAAAGTCAAGGTATTGAGCTTGATATCGCAGGTGAAATCTTGCCTGGCTGGAATGTGATTGTCACTTATGCTTATACCGATGCACGAATTACCGAAGACAACATATTGCCGATAGGAAACCGATTAAGTAACGTTCCAGAACATTCGGCAAGTTTGTGGACAACCTATGAAATTCAAAGTGGCAATTTACAGGGTTTAGGATTTGGTTTAGGATTTTTCTACGTAGGAGAGCGACAGGGTGATCTGGCTAATACCTTTGACTTACCTAGTTATTTTCGCACCGATGCGGCACTCTATTACCGACGCAATAACTTCCAGGCAGCTATCAACATCAAAAATCTATTTGACGTAGGCTACTTTCGTTCGGCAACTAGTCGTTCTTCAATCGATCCGGGAACTCCCTTAACAATCGTTGGCTCGGTTTCTGTGGAATTTTAAGTTGTAGGAAACTAATGGTGAGAATTGTGCATATTCTACAATTAGTTTTAACCATAACCATTGCTGCCATGATCGTCTCGGCTTGTAACAGCAATGCTTCTCAAACTTTTTCCCATCCGACAGGAATAGCCTCATCAACAGAATGTCGCATCATTCAGCATGATGCTGGAGAAACAAATATCTGCAATCAACCACAGAAGATAGCAGTACTGAGTCAGTACACCTTGGATATGATGTTATCCCTTGGTGTGCAGCCAGCAGGCTTTGCTGATTATTGGTCACGCAGTTTGACTCGATTCGATCATCCAACTCAACAAATCCCTTACTTGGGCAGTCGCATCACGACCCAACCTATTAACCTTGGACGTGTAGGCAATCCTTCTCTTGAGATACTTACTGCCCTGAAGCCAGATTTGATTCTAACTGAATACCGGAACCAGTATGAGCTACTCTCCACAATTGCCCCAACTGTTTATGTTGAATACAACAAAGGCGGTTGGAAACGCGATATTTATACCATTGCCAAGGCACTTGATCGAGAGTCACAAGTACAACAGGTACTAGCAAAGCATGAGCAGCAGTTGAGAGCAACCCAGACAAAGCTAGCTCCTGTGCTTGCAACTCATTCACGCCTATTGCTGGTCAATGTTAGGAACTTGGGTACTCCTGTGGATCTTTTTTATAAAGATCCGCCTGCCACTCTCTTGGATAATCTTGGTTTTCGGCTTGTAAAACCCGAAAGCATGGAAAAGAGGACACGAAGGAAAATTTCGATTGAAATCCTACCTCAGCTTGAAACTGACATCATCATCGTTTCAAGATATAAGTTTGATTCAAAGTCAGTATGGAACAATAATTCTTACGATGTCCCTCTAGACAATTTCGAGCGTGAATGGAACCTAATACCACTCTTGAAAAATTTGAAAGCTAACCACGAGGGATGTGTGTATTTTGTTGATGGCGTGCTTTGGGGTGGCACAATTCGCGGCCCGATCGCTGATGAAATTGTCATGCAACAACTTCCTGAGATACTACTTCCAGCGTGTAGGCGATGATGATCTAAGTTGAAAATTCCCTACTGCAAAATGCTCAAAACTATTTGCTGCTCATGCTGTAATTGAGATTTGTATAAATACTTAATCCACGCACCCTAACCCATGCCTAAACACACATTATTCATCTGCAAATCCTGTCACCACTCCTCCGCAGAACGACCAGAAAATTCACCTTTTGACGGCAATATTTTACTTGACCAACTAAACACTTTGTGCGCTGAAAAATTCCCAAATGATGAAATTGAAATTCAACCAGTTGGATGCTTGTGGGCGTGCAGTCAAGGCTGTGTTGTCGCTGTATCGAGCCACGAGAAACCCACCTATTTGTTTGTCAATCTTTCACCTGAAGATAGTACAGGAGCCTTACTAGAATTTATACAACTATATATCAAGAGTTCTAAAGGGGCTGTAGTTTGGAAACAAATTCCGGAAATATTACAGTCTACTATTTTCGCCCAAATCCCAACACCAAAAATATAGCTCGCGCGAGCCTCAAGGACTTAACCCCCAAGTGCTTCTAACCACGAGTGCAAATCAGCCATACTGGTAAAATCCAGCAATGCCTCCCCCAGATTTTCTAATTGCTCCAAAGACAGAGCTTCAATCTGCTCTCGCATCTGTTGAGGTAATTCTCCCACTCGTCGATTTAGTTGACGAAGAATGAGGGTGAGAGCTTCTTCTTCCTTAATTTCCCGGTAAACTCGTGTTTCCTTGAGTGTAATTCCTAACATTTTTTCTACCTCTGTGCGGCTAAGTTGTTCAAACTTGTACACCATTATTGTTGTCACTAACTCAATTATGGCGCGACTTGTAGTTTCCGGTTGCTCAACCGCAGAACGCTCAAGCAAATACCTGGCTTCTTGTGGTGCTTGTGATTCATCTATCGTGGTTAATACCATCAGCGCAACCCATACAGGTAAGGAGCGAATATCTCCCAACTCATCTAAATACACCCGATGTACCTGGTTACTGTTGAGCAAACCTCGATGGGGATGAGTATCACTTTGTTCAACACTGCGAGATGGATAAATTATGACTACTTGCCAATCACTAAACCTGTCACGATTGCGGTAGAAATATAATGAGGATTCTGCAAATACTCTTTCATACAGCTTTTCGTCTTTTTGGAATTACACCTCACAGAAATATACCACTCCCGCATCTGCATTTTCTGGTGGTAAAAATACCCCATCAATTTCAAATTTAGGTTCTTTGACAGCTACTGAATCAAATTTATATTCGCTTGCATTTGCTGGAGGATTTTCCAGTAGTTCAAATAGTAAAGTTGGAGATTGTTGAAATAGTTTGTAAAATATTGAGTCTCGACGCATGAAAGATTTTCATCAATGAGCGCAACAGTTAAAAACTTATTAAAAGCTCGCGCATTTGCGTTTATTATCTTAACTCTGAAACGCTTCTAACCACCAGTGCAAATCAACCAAACTGGTCAAATCAGCGCTGCATAATAGCCACTATGAGAACAACGGAGAGTAGCGATCGCTGTGATGAAAGTACCGCTTCAGCAATACTGGAATTTACTCGCAAATTACCTTGAACCCCAGAAACGGCAAGTGGGTTGGCTAGCGATTACTCTCCTTTGCAGTATTATCCTACAAGCTATTAATCCGCTAATCCTACGCTACTTCATCGATATAGCAATGGGTGGAGGTTCTGAGCAACTCCTACTCCTTATGGCTTTTGTGTTTATGGGTGCTGCCCTAGTGACTCAGTTACTATCAGTTGTATCCACATATCTTGGGGGAAACGTAGCCTGGACAGCGACAAACTCCCTGCGTGCAAATCTTGTCAACCACTGCTTAAACTTAGATTTATCCTTTCATAAATCTCGCACGCCTGGCGAATTAATTGAACGGGTAGATGGAGATGTCAACGCCCTGTCGCGATTCTTTTCTCAGTTTACGATTAATGTTGTTGGCAATGTCATTTTACTGCTTACCATCTTAGTTATTCTCTTTTCTACAGATTGGCGAGCGGGTTTTGCACTCACTTTGTTCAGTCTCACAGCACTGAGTGTGCTAATTCGGATTCGTTCATACGCAATTTATCCTTGGACAGCTTATCGTCAAACCAGTGCTGAGTTTTTTGGTTTTGTTGGAGAGTATTTTGCAGGTACTGAAGACATCCAAGCGAATGGGGCAATTCGTTATGTCATGCATCGCTTTTATCGAATCATCCAAGGTTGGTTGATTGTTTATCACAAGGCTCGGCTTGCGGGAACTTTTCTCTGGGGAACATCAATTGGACTATTTATTGTTGGCAATGCTCTAGCGCTAGCAGTCAGCATTTATCTGTGGAATCAACAAGCAATTACAATCGGAGGCGTTTACTTACTCTTTCACTACAGCAATCTCTTGCGGGAACCGATTGAGAAAATTCGAGAAGAATTAGAAGACTTACAAAAAGCTGAAGCAGGCATTCACCGCATTCAAGAATTACTGCAAATCCAACCTCAATTAAATGCAGGAGGCGATCGCTCACTGCCGGAAGGGCCTATTGCCGTGACCTTTGAGGAGGTTTCCTTCAGTTATGAAAGCCAACGCATAGAGGGAGAAAGAGAACAGGAACCAGTTTTGCAAGGAATTTCTTTTCATTTACCGCCCGGACAGGTGTTAGGCATTCTAGGACGCACGGGTAGTGGCAAGACAACTCTGGCACGGTTGTTACTGAGGCTCTACGATCCCCAATCCGGCAGCATTCGTTTAGGAGATGTAGCGATTGACTCTACCCCGTTAATCGAGCTACCGCAACACGTTGGCATAGTGACTCAGGACGTACAACTTTTTCAAACCACAGTCCGAAATAACTTGACTCTGTTCAACCCTAATATCGATGAGGAGCAGATTCTGCGTGTTCTAGAGGAACTGGGATTGTTAAGCTGGTTGCAATCCTTACCGCAAGGCTTAGAAACTCATTTAGGAGCAGACAATGGCAGTTTATCCGCCGGACAGGCACAGTTGCTTGCCTTCGCTCGCATTTTTCTCAAAAATCCGGGGTTGGTGATTTTAGATGAAGCCTCCTCACGCCTAGATCCATTCACCGAGACACTGATTGAGCAAGCCGTGGACAGATTACTACAAGCACGGACTGGTGTAATTATTGCTCACCGCCTTAAAACAGTACAGCGTGCCGACCAAATTTTGATTTTAGACAATGGCAAAATCTTTGAATACGGCGCGCGCGAACAGTTAGAGAATGATGCCAACTCTCGATTTTCCCAGTTATTACAAACAGGTTTGATGGAGGTTTTAGCATAATTCATGACGAGAACCCTATGAAAACCAAACAAAAGCTGCCGACTTGGACATTGTTGTGGCAAATCATTCTCTACAACCCCAAGCTATATGCGCTCGACAGCATCATCTGGGTGTTTGGCATGGGGCTGCCGATTTTACCTGGACTAATTATTCAGGCATTTTTTGACACTTTAACGGGTGAATCGACATTAAGGTTTTCTGCTTGGGCAATTATTGCTTTGTTACTAGCTACTGGTTTAGCCCGGATTGTCTTTATTTTTGTGGGTCGTTTTACTAACACTCAATATCGGTTCCTCACCAGTTCATTGCTACAGCGCAATTTGCTAGAACATTTGTTACACTGCCCTGGCGCCAAGCCTCTGGTGGTGGGAGAGGAGACGAGTAAAACAGTATCTACGGGTGAGGTGATTAGTTACTTTCGGGATGATATCTCGCAAATCGAAGAAACAGTAGCTTGGATTGGCAGTATCCCTGGCTATGCGCTGATTGTCCTCGGTTCAGTTGCTATACTACTGAGCATTAATGTCCGCATCACGGTGTTTGTTTTCCTGCCCTTGGCGGTAATTGCTGCGATTGTCCAAGGCGCAGAAACTCGGCTGAAACGATATCGACAGGCTAGCCGCAACGCGACTCAACAAGTGACAGGGATTGTGGGTGACATCTTTGCTGGGGTTCAAACGATTAAGGTTGCTGGAGCGCAAACTGATGTGCTGAATTATTTTAATGGACTGAATGAGCAACGTCGTCAGTTGATGTTGAAAGATCAGGTGCTGACGGCAACTTTAGAGTCAGTTTTGCAGAATATTGTCAATCTGGGGACAGGAGGAATTTTGCTTTTGGTGGCGCGATCGCTACAATCTGGACTCGGTGCGCTGAGTGTTGGTGATTTTGCTCTATTTGTCTACTACCTATCCTTTATTACTGGTTTTTTAGACTATCTGGGCAGATTTATAATGCTTTGCAAGCAAACGGAGGTTTCTTTTGAGCGCCTAGCAGCTTTACTCTCTGGCACACCTGCTCAGACATTAGTTGCCCATCATAATCTTTACCTGAACTATCCTTTGACTGGCCAACCTGCACTGCCACCTATTGCCCAACCTGTTTGGGAGCAGAACTTGCGGTTGCGTGAATTGATGGCTTTTAACCTCACCTACCATTATCCAGATACTAATCAAGGGATTAGCGGCATCGATTTGAAGTTGGTTCGAGGCAGTCTAACGGTAATTACAGGACGTGTTTGCGCTGGCAAAACAACGCTGCTGCGGGTGCTGCTAGGATTGTTACCTCTGGAAGCAGGTTCAATTTACTGGAATGGTTGCAAGGTTGAGAATCCCACTGACTTTTTTGTTCCTCCGCGTAGTGCCTATACGCCGCAAATTCCGCAGTTTTTTAGTACCTCACTCCAAGAGAATATTCTACTGGGTTTAGAAAAAGATGAGATGGCGATTGAGAAAGCAATCTATCAAGCAGTTTTTGAACAGGATTTGGCTGCCATGAGCCAGGGGCTTGATACTATCGTGGGGCCAAAAGGCGTGCGGCTTTCTGGAGGGCAGTTGCAACGGGCTGCTGCTGCTCGGATGTTTGTGCGTCAACCTGAGTTGTTGGTGTTTGACGATCTCTCTAGTGCACTTGATGTGGAGACGGAACGAAAATTATGGTCGCGTTTGTTTGCCAGCAAAAGGGAAGTGGGAAATGGAGGTTGGTATCCAACCTGCCTTGTTGTTTCTCATCGTCCTTGGGTTCTACGTCATGCGGATTGTGTCATAGTTTTACGAGACGGAAAAATAGAAGCACAAGGCAAGTTTGATGATGTTCGTAAAATCTGTATTGAACTGCAATAGTAATTTCTTTGTTTTGATAGCGATCACGTTCGCACCTGCCACAGGTAGTCAGAAGTCAAATAGGCATTTTATATGACTTTGAGACTAAAAGTTTTGTACCTCACCAAATTGAACACCGCTGTATCATTAGGGCTGACGCGGGGATATGGGGACAAGAAAGCACAAGGGACAGGGGAGCAGAGGAGAACTACTAACTACTGTAGGGGAGGCAGCGCGCCCTTGCGGGTTTAGAAGATAAATTCTCGGTTTTAACCTTCATATAATCAACAAAACTACTACCCACTAACCACTAACCAGTACGGGCGGGTTTAGAAGATAAATTATCAGTTTGAACGGCAAGATAATCAACAAAACCCGCCCCTAGCAATGACAAATGACCAATGACTATTGACTAAAGTTCGGCTCGAATGGTAAAGGCATAATCTCCCCCTGGTTCGAGCTGGTAATCTTTTTGCTCTAAAAAACGACCGAGCGGTTCTTTAATTAAGGCACGACCTTGGGAAGGCTTGACAGATAGTTCTCCCCGACGAAAATGCCACTGGAATTGCCACTCAAAGTCACCTGCTCTTACTTCTCCTTCAAGTAAGCCGTGTTGCCAAGATTGACGGATAATCCTGACATGAGCAGTAGTTTGTGGTAAACGTTTAGCACTCACGATGCTTGGAATCAAGTTTGGAATAAAAACCGAATAGTAATAACTTTACATTTACTCAAAATACATCAAATACACCAATGGTAGTAATTGGATATTCTGATTCTACTCACTTCAAGTTAAACCTAAAGACTTAGTGTGCGTGTAATAACCGCTAACTATAAAGCATAGTATTTGTCTCAGGTATAAGAAATTTTCTGGATAAATTTAATTTCACATAACTAATTACACTTAAAACATAATCATCACATCTAAATCTCCAAACATCTGTTCCAGTAAGTCTTCCATAATATCTTGATTTCTTTGGTGGAGAACTTTTGGCCCATCAATAAACTCTTTGATAGTGATTTTTTGCTCTCTAAAATCCCTAACAAAATCGCGGATCTCAGAAATTACTTGAATTTCAGATTCAACTTGTTCTAACATCTGAGCAATAGGGTCAATTCCTTCTCGATTGGCTTTGCGACAATCAGAAACCATCACTCCTTCAGGAGTATTTTTCACCAAACGAAGTTCTCGTTTCAAATTTTCATATTGAGTTTTGAGGAATTCATTTTCCTGTTCTAAATTAGTAGATTTTCTAGTTAAATCGTCCTCACCATCACTTGTAATCGATTTTCCTGCTTGATGTTGCTGTTCAATTTCTAACAGTCGAGCTAGATCTCCATCTTGATAGGCTTTATTTAGTTCCTTCATAATTTCCGTGTGGCGCATCTGTGTCTCGCTGTCTGTTACTTTATCAGGGTGAAAAATTTCGGCTAATCTCAAAAATGTCTGGCGCACTTTTCGCGATTCATCAGTTCTAGTTGTGGTAGAAAATTCTAGCTGCTGCTTTGTTTGTTGATTTTGATGGCTTTCTTCTCCAGAAAAATTAAAGAACTCATTATCTGGATCGTTATTTTCAAAAAGTTCATCTAATTCTTCTGGCTCTTTTTGAGTTGATTTTGGACTAATCAGCCCCGCAATTTGAAGATTAAAATAAATTTTTTCAATATTTTTTTTAGTTTGTTTGCCAAGCTTTATGGTTGTCAAGATTTCATCAAAGAGAGTATGAATTTCTTGGTCAATTTCTGACAGTTTAGTAAAGTTAGGAGAACCTCGATGAAAGATGTCCGTAGCCAAAGAACGCATTTGCTCAACAAAATTCTTCAGTTCTGTGCGTTTTCTCTTAATTTGTTTAAGTAGCCATTGGTGTTCTTTTTCTAGGGCTTGGAAACGAAGATGGAGATATGAAAGAGCTAGTGATGTTGTTAGGCTTTGGTTTAGTGATGAAACTGATTTAGGCATGGATAAGAATAATTTTGAGGATACGTCACAGGGCTAGTTTTTAGTGTGTAATACCAAATTGGCACGCGGAAGTCTTGTTTCAAAATTCTGGGATAGCCTATTCATCAATGGTTTGAATCCAAAATCCAAAACTTGTACTGAGCTTGTCGAAGTATCTAAAATTTGTATAAGTCCTGGGAGTATGGTAAAACTTACATTCCATCCTTTCAACTGTTACACATGGAATTTTGACAAAAAACTTAGTAAAGAAGGTGTAGGGAAAAATCACCTTCGTTACCAGGTTCAACCTGGAACAAGAAATGACAAATTCTTTGCGCTGTTCCCTGTTCTCCGTTCCCTGCCATAATACAAAGCGATCGCTCTTACTTCACCTTAGCGATCGCTTTTTAGCTCAAATTCTTAAACTATGGATTTGGGATGAAATTCCCAATCCATCAGTAATTTATCGATTTACTGTTGCTTGTTCCCGCGCTGCGGCTGCCTGATCTGGGTGAATACCCAAGCGGGTGAGATTAATTCTACCTTTATTGTCTATTTCACGAACTTTCACAATGACTTCGTCACCGACTGCAACTTCATCTTCTACTTTGCCTACACGGTAGTCAGCCAGCTGGGAAATGTGGATCATGCCTTCTTTTCCGGGCAAAAATTCCACAAATGCACCGATTGGTATAATCCGAGTTACACGCCCTACATAAACATCACCTTCATTCAGCTTGCGCGTCATGCCTTGGATGATATTTCGAGCTTTTTTGGCTTTATTTTCATCTACAGCCGAGATAGTGACAGTACCGTCATCTTCAATATCAATCTTGGCACCCGTATCTTCGGTAATACCCTTAATTGTTTTGCCTCCTGGCCCGATCACTAGACCAATCATGTCTGGATCAATCTTAATTGTCAACAAACGTGGAGCGAAAGACGACATCTCGCTGCGTGGTTTGTCAATAACTTGGAGCATTTTCTCCAGAATGTGTAGCCGCGCTGCTTTCGCTTGGTTGACAGCTTGCTCAATAATATTCAAAGACAAACCCGGAATTTTCATATCCATTTGTAAGGCTGTAATTCCCGTATCTGTCCCGGCAACTTTGAAGTCCATGTCACCCAAAAAGTCTTCGATGCCCTGAATGTCAGTCAAGACTCGCACTTCATCACCTTCTTTAATCAAGCCCATCGCAGCACCACTAACAGGTTTAGCAATAGGTACGCCGGCATCCATCAAAGCTAGGATTGAGCCGCAAACCGAACCCATTGAAGTGGAGCCGTTAGAAGACAATACTTCTGATACTACCCTAATTACGTAGGGAAATTGGTCTTTAGGTGGTAATATAGGCAATATTGCTCTTTCAGCCAAAGCTCCATGCCCGATTTCCCGGCGTCCTGGCGCACGTAGAGGCTTAGTTTCCCCTACTGAGAACGGTGGGAAGTTGTAATGGTGCATATAGCGCTTTTGCTGATCTTGTTGCAAGTCATCAGTTAAGGTTTGTATATCTCCTGGTGTACCGAGAGTACAATTAGATAGTACCTGGGTTAATCCACGGTTAAACAAACCACTGCCGTGAACGCGCTTGGGCAGTAAACTAACTTGACAAGAAACGGGACGCACTTCATCTAGCTTGCGACCGTCCACTCGAACATTATCTTCGATAATTTGACGGCGCATCAGCTTTTTAGTGATGTCTTTGAAAGTATTGTCTAGAGCTTTTTTATTCGTAGTAGCAGCAACTCGGATCGGATCCTCTTCTGGTAGTTCAGCGATCGCACCTACAACTGATTCTTTGACTGCATCCAAAGCAGTATCCCGCTCAGTTTTCTCCAAATCAAATTGCGACAGAATTTTTTTAATTTCATCTGTAGCGCGATCGCGGATAAAGTTTTCCAGCGTCGAGTCTACTTCTGGTGCTGCTTCCTGGACAATTTCCAAACCCAGTTCTGCCATTAAATCTCGCTGTGCTTGAATTAAGTCCTGTACTGCTTCGTAGCCAAATTCAATCGCCTCGATAATATCTCGTTCCGGCAATTGATTAGCTCCCGCTTCCACCATAATTACGCCTTCTGGTGAACCTGCAACCACAAGATCCAGGTCTCCGGCTTCGACTTCAGCATAGGTAGGATTAATGATAAAATCATCACCTACCAAGCCAACACGTACTGCTGCCATTGGCCCATTAAACGGAATTTTTGCCAATAAGGTAGCGATAGAAGCACCAGTTACAGCTAGCACATCTGGCGGCACTAATTCATCCATCGAAAGAGTGATTGCCACAATTTGCAGGTCATCCCGCAACCATGATGGGAACAAAGGACGTAAAGGACGGTCAATTAAACGGCTGGTGAGAATCGCTCTCTCTGGCGGCCGGCCTTCTCGCCGCAGCAATCCTCCTGGTATTCTCCCTGCTGCGTAAAGCCTTTCTTCGTAATCTACAGTGAGGGGCAGAAAATCAACGCCTTCTCTGGCTGCTGATCGCGTAGCTGCAACTAGAACTGCCGTATCCCCAGACTGTATCAACACCGATCCACCAGCCTGGGGTGCTAGTAGACCCACCTTCAGTCGAATATCCCGTCCGTCAAAGGATATTGACTTCTCAAATTCTCCCATTCAGTTTCTTTTCCTTCTCTTCGTTATTCTCTCTCTGTGGCAATCCTAACATTTATGAACTAATCTGGCTGGAGTAGTATGCATAATGATTGACAACTTTAGTTACAGCTGTTTGTCTAGGGATATTAATTTGTATTTCTTCATATAAGTTGAATTTTTCTCGCTCGCTCACTTAATTGCCAAATTTTTAGCTAAAACATTTTGCAGGAAAATTTTCGGAGATCATAACTGGATTAAAATTGACCCTTGCTTTAATAAGTAGTTAAATTTGGCTTTCAGTTGTCAATTGCTTATTTGTTATGACCTCACGCACGCGATAAATCGGGCGTCCTTGAGATTCATGGTAAGTACGCATTAGTAACTCAGCTAACAAACCAAAGCAAAATAACTGTATCCCTGTTACCAAAAGCAGTACTGCCAAAATTAACAAAGGGCGATCGCCTATGTCTTGATGCAGAGCAAATTTTACCCAAGTTAAGTAAATGCCGATCACTCCTCCCGAAATTATGCTAATTAAGCCCCACAGCCCAAAAACGTGCATCGGGCGGGTGAGGAACTTTTTCATAAAGGCAATAGTTAACAAATCCATCAAGACTCGAAACGTCCGCGACAAACCGTACTTACTACGCCCAAACCGACGGGCATGATGGCGCACAGGTATTTCTGTAATTCTCGCACCTTCAATATACGCCAAGGCTGGCAAGAAGCGGTGCAGTTCTCCGTAGAGGTTCATATCAGCTACCAGTTCAGCACGATAGGCTTTGAGCGAACAACCATAGTCGTGAATATGCACGCTAGTCACGCGTCGAATCAGCCAGTTGGCAATTTTAGAAGGAAGTAAGCGCGTTACCGCAGCATCTTGGCGTGCTTGCCGCCAACCACTCACCAAATCGTAGCCTTCCTCCAACTTTGCCAGCAGCATGGGGATATCCGCAGGATCGTTTTGCAAATCGGCATCTAAAGTTACAACTGCTTTACCATGGGCGTAATAAAATCCGGCTGCCATTGCCGCAGTTTGGCCGTAGTTACGACGCAAAATCACGGTTTTTAAATCATGGCGAACTTGCGCTTGTTCCTTAAGAAACCGATCTGAACCATCCGTGGAACCATCGTCCACACAGATAATTTCGTAACTTAATTGACTACTTTTTAAAGTAGAAGCGATCGCCTCCAACAAATGAGGCAAACTTTCCACTTCATCACGCACAGGCACCACCACCGAGACATCAGGGATGGATAAGGACTTTGCTTCATATTGTCCAGCCATCCCATTAGAAATTAATTCACTCCTCATACCTATTCGTGTCCTTTTTTACTATGGGTATAGGGGTACAAGGGTATAGGGGTACCATTTAAATTCACCCATCAGGGTTTTTCCTGCACCCACATAATTTTCCCTTACACCCTCACACCCTTAAAACCTTTCTTTAATGACTATGCGGTTCGTAACTCTTCACCACTCTGCCAGCGCCACGTAGCTGCTGGTAGTATGACTGACTAACCTCATCGCCTTGTTCCGAGAGAATGTCAATCCCAATACCGTTACGTCCTTTATCTTTCCCAGAACTATGGATGTAACGATCATCTCCTAAATAGAGTCCCACATGAGTGGCTTTTTGGGGAATACCAAAAAATATGAGATCGCCTATTTCTAATTGGGAAATTGTCACTGGCTGGGTGAAAGCTTCCTGCTGGTAGGCATCTCTGGGTAACCAAACACCGACTGAACAAAAAGCTGCTTGCATTAAACCCGAACAGTCATAATTTGGCCCAACTGTACCACCCCAAAGGTAATAATTAGGCTGTTCCATCGCTTGATGGGCAAAAGCTATTACCTCTGGTAGCAATTTTCTAACTTCAGATTCAGAAAAAGATTTAGCCTGATAAAGTACAGTAGCAGTCTGTAATAGATTTAAATCTGCAAGCGATAACCACCCTGGATAATCATCCTCACACAAACGTACGTGTACAGATGTTTCATTGCCAGTCTGTGCATCCCTTTCAGTTGATTTCACCTGTAAATGTCGTCCTGATGCAGCTTGTGTTGCTAGGCGCGTACATTCGGGAGAATCGTATATGTTTATGTTAGCGAGACACTCGTACTCACCTAAAGTGATGAGATTTTGGATTTTGGATCTGAGATTAAGGGACATCCTACAAGAATAACAATGGCTTTCTTCAACAAAGACGTACAACTCGAACAGTTAGGCAATGCTATTTTAGAGGCTACTTGGGCAAAATTTCCGACCCTAGCCCGTAATCAAATTGCTCTAACTTGGATTGTCTACGATCCACCTGTACTAGTAAATACTGGTGGCGCTCTCACTCCAGATGCCTTTTGGAATCATCCCATCCGTGGTTTCACCTATAGAGGTGCTGAGCGAATTTACCCAGCGAGTGTGGTGAAATTGTTTTACTTGGTGGCGGTACAAGAATGGCTAGAGTCAGGAATGTTGCAGACTTCCACTGAGTTAGAAAGAGCCATGCGCGATATGATTGTAGACTCTAGCAATGATGCCACCAGCTTAGTAATAGATGTGCTGACTGGCACAACATCGGGGCCAGATTTACCACCAGGGCCTTTTGAAACTTGGAAACTACAACGCAATCTTGTTAACCGTTATTATCAGTCTTTGGGGTGGGCGGAAATGGAAACGATTAACGCCTGCCAAAAAACCTGGTGTGATGGGCCATACGGACGCGAACGCGTATTTTATGGTCAGTTACTAGAAAATCGCAATATGCTGACAACAAATGCTACCGCTAGATTATTGCACAGTATTGTCGGGGGAGTGGCAGTGTCTGGTGGGCGATCGCAATCGATGATGGCTCTACTGAAGCGCAGTCTGAATCCTGATGAATTGCCTAAGGATGTTGAAGAAGATCAAGTTACGGGTTTTTTGGGCGGTGGACTTCCCCAAACAGCACAAATTTGGTCAAAGGCGGGTTGGACTAGTCAAGTTCGCCATGATGTAGCGTATATTGAAATACCAGATTGCCGTCCTTACCTGTTAGTAGTATTCACTGAAGGTAAAGCAAACGCTAAGAATCGCGACATCCTGCCTTTTATTTCTCAGAGTTTTGTAGAAACAGTTGCGAATCTGGGATAGTGAAGAGTTAGTCATATGTATCGAGATCCCCGACTTCTTACTAGAAGCCGGGGATCTGACTCTTTAAGTCCTAACACACCTAAAATCTAGAATGGTGCGTTGCTGTTCCCCGTTCCCTTATAATGATGCGTCCGTTGAAAGTCCTAAAAGCGAAGTTCGATCTACCTCTGAAATTTTGGATTATCGCTTTGATTGCGTTTATTAACTCAGTCAGTTTCACAATTATTATTCCAATTCTTTATCCCTACGCCAAACAATTTGGACTGAGCGATTTTCAAGCTAGTTTACTCACTACAGGGTACGCGATCGCTCAATTTATAGCTACTCCTATTTTGGGGCGTTTTTCTGACTTTATGGGACGCAAGCCGCTTCTTGTCATTAGCCTTGTGGGAACGGTGATCGCGAATTTGCTCGCCAGCTTTGCACCTGTTGCCTGGTTACTTTTTGCGGCTCGGATTTTCGATGGTTTGACGGGAGGCAACACTTCCATTGCTAGAGCTATTATTACTGACACGACTGCACCAGGCGATCGCGCCAAAGCATTTGGATTGCTTGATGCTGCTTTTCGCTTAGGATTTGTTACAGGGCCTGCTATTAGTTATTTTGCTCAACTGTTACCAACTTTTCCGGGAGTTTCTTCACTAGGAATGAGCTTTTTTGCAGGAGCTATTATTGCCTTTTCAGCTGTTGTTCTGACTTGGTTGCTACTACCAGAAACCTTACCACAGCGACAGAAATTCCAACTGAGTTGGCAAATGTTTGGTTTCAGTAAAATCTTTCAGTCTGCATTGCATCCAAAGCTTGGTCAAGCCTTTGTGCTGACGTTTTTTAGTGGCTTTACATTTACAATCTTCACCTTCGCCTTTCAACCCTTCTTCCTTAAAGTGCTCAATCAAGATGCCCAAACTTTGGCGATCGTATTTACACTCATTGGCGTAGTCGGGGTGCTTACACAAATTTTTGCTGTCGAACCCCTGACAAAACGGTTCAATCTTGCCAATATTCTGGCTGTGGCAATTGCTGGACGAGCCGCAGTTTTTCTACTAATTCCTGTCTTTCCAGTTTTTCCTGTGTTCGTTGTCTTGGCGTGTCTTTTGGGTATCACGAATTCGTTTCCCATCCCACTGATCAGCGCTATCTTATCTATCAATAGCAGCGATCGCGAACAAGGTGAAGTTCAAGGAATTAATGCCTCTTACCTAAGTATCTCTAATGCAATCGGTCCTGCTGTGGCGGGTTTGCTTGTCAGTATTAGCTACGGCACTCCTTTTTGGGTGACAGGGGTTCTAACCTTGTTAACAGCAGGATTTGCCCTCAGTCTCAAATCATCGGTTCATTGTGGTAGAAAAACAAAGGGCTAGGAGCTAGAGGCTAGGGAAAAGAGATTCTTATTGGCTATTTGTATGATTTATCGCATGACAGTTTAGCTTGAAAAAGGGTGTAGGGAGGAAATTTTTATAGCAATGCCCAATGCCTTTTTCATGTTGAGTGAGTTCATTGCGACTATTTTGTTGTGCTGGTTCCTCAAGATTTGCTGATTTTATCTGTAAGTTCTTGTAAAACCAGGTTTCCATCTCGAAATACTGACCAACCATCACCTACCAGTACAGCCTCTATTTCCTTCATCTTTGCTAATCTTTGAACTGAAGCAATCGCTTCGACTTGATTAGAAAGTTTCGCATCTGGTAATATCATTAGACTACCCCCTTTATGTGCTCGTACCAAGTCACCAGTAATTAGGGTTGTTTTTTCTAAAAGTAATGCCAATTCGCCTGGGGTTTTTGAGCCATGTAATTCCAGTATCTGCAATCCTGGTACTAACTCATCACCTTCACCAAGCCAGCGATCGCACTTAATCGGAAAATAGTCTTTTTCAGCGATCGGTCCTGCGATTTTAGCACTAAAAGAATTAGCGATTTGCTTGGCAGCACGTACATGATCGGAGTTGGTAATAACTATCCAACTCGCACCACCCAAGGAATTAAGATGTTTCCAGTCGTAGATCGATAAACGTAATGGATCTATAACAATGTTTCCCTGGGGACGAATCCAAGCAACGCTATTGAAATCTACATTGCGTTCTTCATCGAAGCTCGACCATCCATATAAGTCAGAACGGTGTAGTAATTTCATAAAATAGATTTTTGAATCGCTCCCTTGCCAGCATACACTGCAATGGCATACTGGAGTGGGCAATTTGTGGAAATTTGTAGGGTGTGTTACGGCTATATAAATCTTTGAGAGTTTAAAAGAGCGAGAACTAGCCGTACGCCCCACTGACAGTGCGTTACGCGCTGCTTTAATGCACCCTACCAATTATTAAATGAGAGGTATTGTGTTGCATGAAAGTTGCATATAACTTTACGAGGTGATCATTTTTTGAAATTATCAATTTTAGTTCATGAGATTGACTTTACATTTTGGCTTGCTTGTTGCTAGTGGTGTGTGTCCCACTAGCTTTTTTCTTTTCAACTTCAGCGAAGATTTTTTGATTTCTGTTTACCGCAGGTGATCGGATTGCCAAAGACAAATTACTAGGTGTTGCATGAAAATTGCATATCACTTTACATAAATTTTAGTCTCTGGAATTCTAATCTTTAGACCATGATTCCTCAATAACTTCCAATTGGCTTTACTGTTAGTCAGTAGTGTTTCTTCTACTGGCTTTTTTATTGAGAATTTAGTTTAATTTGCTTTTCCTACTAAAGGCCCGCCTAATCGCACTTGAGGAGCAACTCCATCTGCAAACTGCTTAAAATTATCGATAAACATTTCTGCAAGTTTATAAGCCTGAATATTGTAATGATCAGGATCGCTCCAAGTCAAGCGAGGAGTCAGCAACTTCTCAGACACCCCAGGACAGCGAACTGGGACATGGAAACCAAACACCGGATCAACTGTCGTGGGTATTTCGTCTAATGCGCCACTCAGTGCTGCTGTTAACATGGCGCGAGTCTGTTTGATGGGGATGCGCTCTCCTACACCATAAGATCCGCCTGTCCAACCAGTATTGACAAGCCATACTTTTACTTTATAACGTTCAATTTTTTGCCCTAATAAATCCGCATAAACACTGGGATGCAAAGCCATAAATGGTGCGCCGAAGCAGGCACTAAAGACAGCTTGAGGCTCGTGTCCCAATCCTTTTTCTGTTCCGGCTACCTTCGCTGTGTAGCCACTTAAAAAATGATACATCGCCTGTTCATTAGTTAATCGGGCAATTGGTGGCAATACTCCCAGAGCATCAGCAGTGAGGAAAATAATATTTTGCGGATGACCAGTCATTCCAGTCGGGCTGGCGTTGCTAATATATTCAATGGGGTAAGCTCCACGAGTATTTTCTGTAAGAGTGGCATCATTTAAATCTAAATGCCTGGTAAGAGGGTTAATCGCGACATTTTCTAGAATGCTGCCAAAGCGTTGTGTTGTCTGATAAATTTCCGGTTCTGCTTCCCTAGATAGGTGAATTAACTTGGCATAACAGCCACCCTCAAAATTGAAGATGCCGCGATCGCTCCAACCATGTTCATCATCACCAATCAGCGTGCGCTTGGAGTCGGCAGAAAGAGTTGTTTTACCCGTACCAGACAATCCAAAAAACAAAGCCACATCCCCGCTTTGCCCAACATTAGCAGCACAATGCATTGGTAGAACGTGATGGTGAGGTAGCAGATAGTTAAGGGTTGTAAATATAGATTTTTTAATCTCACCAGCATAACTGGTGCCACCAACCAAAATTAATTTACGAGCAAAATTTAAGACAATAAATACATCTGAATGGGTGCCATCAATTTCTGGTTTGGCATGGAAGTTGGGCAAAGCAATTACAGTAAAATCAGGCAAAAAACTAGCGAGTTCTTGCCGCGATGGTTCAATAAATAGATTGCGGACAAAGATACTATGCCAGGCTGTTTCGGTAATGAAGCGAACCGACAGCTGATAGGTGGGATCAGCACCAGCATAATAGTCTTGAATAAACAGATCTCGTCCTTGCATATATGCCAGCATTCTTGCGTGTAGAGCCTCAAAACGATGCTCGCTGATGGGATAATTCACCTTTCCCCACCAAATCTCATTATTGCTGCTGGATTCACGAACGATGAATTTGTCATTTGGCGATCGCCCTGTATGTTGACCGGTACGCACAACAAATGGCCCTTCAGCCGCCATCACTCCTTCTTGCCGTCGAATTGCTTCTTCATAGAGGGCTGGAGTTGAAAGATTCCAATAGACATTACCAGGATTGAGGATACCTTGCTCTTCTAGAGCATAGTTGCTGTGCATTACGTTTCCAGGCATTGCCGATTCCATAGAATTGCCATTTAGTAATGGCACACTGTCAAGCCAGGTCTGTACAAATATATTTTCTGTCATTGCCCGATTTTTCGTTATTTAATGCTGTACTAAGCCAAAGATAGCCCTTCCTTCACAAACTTGCTTCTGTACCTTCTTTTTTGATGGCAACATAACATTTCTACCATTGCAGCGGTGTTTTCCAATATCGCAATGCAACAGAAAATTATGCTTATCTCCATCCAAAATAGAGGAAATTATTTTTAATTTTATTTTTTGATTGGCTCTAGTACCACGCTAAGAAAAAAATGTGAGGAAGTTGTGAGAAAGGAGTAATTCTTCATATAAAGTTTTATAGACATTAGTCATTGGTCAATTGTAGGGGCGGGTTTTAACAACAATCTCTCTAGGATGACGAAATATTCAAATAAACCTGCGCGTACAGTAGTTAGTGATTAGTAGGGGCTTAGTAACATACGGTTAACCGTACATAAGTTTGGGCGGTGAGTTTTCACTACAAAGCCAAGGGTTATCCACACAAGACTTTTATGTGTAAATTTGTCAGGATTAATGTTGTTAGTTAGAGGGCATTCTCAATGGGCAAGAGATTTTTTACTCAGTTACTAGTAGACAAAATTCGTAAAGTTTTCCGTAACTCTAAATATCGCTGGTTTGCAATTATTGCTGGTCTAGTGTACTTAATTAGCCCGTTGGATATTTCACCAGATGTTGTCCCGATTTTGGGATGGATAGATGATGGGCTAGTTGCTAGCTTAGTTGTTGCAGAAGTTTCCCAAATTCTGGCAGAAAAACTCAAAAATCGCCAAAAAGGCAATTCTGCCGCCTCAAATTCTACTCAAACATCTACTGTAATTGATGTTAACGCTGTATCTTGAAACTATTCAGTAGTGTTAGTAAGCAGTTAATGCTTTGGATATAAAAGCTAGAAGCACAATATCCATCTTGTTGAAAATTACAGTCAATCAGCTTCTTGCACAAAATATTAAGTAAATAGCACGGAGTTGGAGTGTCTCTAGCTCCGATTGTTTTTTATATTAGGTTATTAAACAATGAAAAACATAATATCAACAGCTTTGAATAGCTGGTTAAAAAGCCCTCAAAAATCTGTTTTACTGTTTGATTCAATTGCTGCCGCTAATGAAGTTGCTTTTATGCTCAAAGGTGAGTGGGATGGCTGCAATGGTGCGATCGTTTCTAAATGTGATGAAGTAGCTATTAATACTGCTGCTACTCTAATGGAAGCTGCATGGTGTTATCAAGGTGCTTGGGTTGCTGTTTCACATCGATTGACAACAGATGAACTTTTGCGTCGTTATACAATTGGAGAAAGAAATTTTATTAATGCTAATTTGAGATGTGCCAAGCTTTGTTCGCTTGTTTTGAGTGAAGTAAATTTAAGTAGGGCGAAACTAAATTTGGCTAATTTGAGTGGAACTAATCTTAGTAAGGCAGACTTAACAGCAGCAGATATACAAGATGCTAATCTCAGCGATACTAACTTGAGTCGCTCACAGTTGGTTAGAGCTAATTTCATCTCAGCAAATCTGTCGCGGGCAGATCTAAAAGGAGCAAATTTAAGTCATGCTTGCTTAAGAAATGCCAATTTAAGTGAAGCAGATTTGAGAGGCGCAAATTTCTCTCAAGCAGACTTAAGAGGGGCTGATATGAGTGGGGCGCTTTTTGATAATTTTTGATAAGTCTAACATGCCCGACTTCTCAACAGAAGTCAGGAATCTGTGTTTTTAAGCACATCCTACCGCAGATAGGTTAATTCGCAGAGTTTTCAGTAGAATAGAACAATCTTAAGGTAGAAATAGAAACTTTACCTTTGATTGATGAACCTTTTGCAGTTATTCGACAAAATCTGGCTGTAGCCACAGAGGTTCATCTTCTCCAGGAAATGAATAATCAAAGCGATCGCGATTCATCAAAAACTACAAAAAGACAGCAAGAAAAAAATATACAAAATATACCAGAATCGCCACATGGTTGGGAAAACCTGAAGTGGCTTGGGCCGAGTTTTTTATGGATGCTTTCGGCTGCGGGTTCTGGTGAATTGCTATTTACACCCAGAATTGCCGCATTCTATGGCTACTCTTTGCTATGGGCGTTACTTGCTGCTGTGATTCTGAAATGGTTTATTAATGGTGAGGTAGGTCGCTTTTCAGTTTGTACTGGTGCAACTATCCTAGAAGGTTTCAGGCAACTTCCTGGGCCGAAAAACTGGGCTATCTGGCTGATATTATTACCACAGTTAGTGGTAGCGATTTCTACTGTTGCTGGGCTGGCAGGAGCTGCTGCTACGGCACTGATTTTGGTTACTCGAGGAGGTGTGCAACTGTGGACAGTAATCATCATCGTTGTCACGGCGGCAATTGTTTTGTTTGGACAATACAACTTAGTAGAAAAGATTTCTTCTTATGTAGGAATTGCTCGCACAGTTGCAGTGGTAACAGCTGCTATTCTGGTTTTTCCTAATGTTCGTCAACTAGCAACTGGATTAATACCGCAAATTCCACAGAATATACAGTATCAAGAAATACTACCTTGGTTGGGTTTTATGCTAGCTGGAGCAGCTGGGTTAATGTGGTATTCTTACTGGGTTGAAGCTAGAGGATATGGTGCTGCTAGTGTTAAGGGAAAAGAAAGTATAGATCCCAAGCAACTCAACCAGGAGCAAAAAAAGAAATTACGCGGTTGGTTAAATCTAATGGCTATATCCAACACCTTAGCTGTGGTTGGTGCGCTATTGGCAGCATTGTCTTTCCTGATTCTCGGTGGTGAGTTGCTACGTCCACTGGGAATAGTACCACAAGAAAATCAGGTAGCAGAAACTCTGGGAAGACTACTAGGCGATCTTTGGGGGCCTTTTGGCTTCTGGTTTATGGTGGCGATTGTTTTTATCACCTTTTGTAGTACTGTACTGTCAGTAGAAGATGGTTTTGGACGGATGTTTGCTGATGGTACGCAGATTATTGTCCAGGGTTTTGGTGTGCGTGGACGGTGGACTAACGAGAAGTTCTTGCAGCGTGTTTACATTGTAGTTCTACTGACAGTTTTACCAATAGCTGTTTATTTGTTCTTCGGTCAACCTGTTGGCTTACTGCAAACAGCAGGCGCAATTGAAGCTGCCCACATTCCCATTGTGACTGGACTTACGCTCTACCTTAACCACCGGATGTTGCCAAAAGAACTACAACCATCAAAAATAATTTTTGCTGGTACAGCGATCGCAGGAATATTTTTTGCCGTATTTGCATTGATCTATCTTTTACAACTCCTGGGAGCGATCTGAAGAGCAGAGCTTACACAACACGTAATCAAAAGGGACTGCAACTGATACGGAGAAAATTATGGCCAAGATTGGATATCACGCTTCCCACGAACAATTCAAACCTAGCGAACTGTTGAGATATGTGCAGATGGCAGAACAAGCAGGCTTTAGCCTTGCTCTGTCTTCCGATCACTTCCACCCTTGGAGTGAGCAACAAGGACAAAGCGGTTTTGCTTGGTCGTGGTTGGGTGCGGCAATGCAAGCAACTCCTAAGCTTTCCTACCGCATTGTTTGCGCTCCTGGGCAACGGTATCATCCTGCAATTGTTGCTCAAGCAGCTGCAACTCTAGCAGAAATGTTCCCTAACCGCTTTTGGCTTACAGTTGGTAGTGGTCAAGCAGTGAATGAACAAATTACAGGAGATAAATGGCCTTGCAAGAGCGATCGCAATGCCCGCCTCAAAGACTGTGTTGATATCATCCGCGCTCTTTGGGCTGGGGAAACCGTTACTCATCACGGTTTGGTTTGCGTTGAAGAAGCAAAACTTTATACCCGTCCGCAAATCCTTCCTCTAATTATTGGTGCTGCTGTCACCGCAAAAACGGCAGAGTGGTTGGGCAGTTGGGCAGATGGTTTAATTACGATCTCTCACCCACTAGAAGAATTGCAAAAAGTGGTTGATGCTTTTCGTCGTGGAGGTGGAGAAGGCAAGCCAATGATTTTGAAAGTACAGCTTTCTTATGATCGCGATGAGGAGGCAGCAAAACAAAAAGCACATCAACAGTGGCGCAACAATATTTTCAAGAATATCGTCATGACAGAATTGCGAACTCCCCAACAATTTGATGCTGCTGGCGAGTTTGTCAAACCAGAGGAACTATACGAACACATCCGCATTTCGGCTGACTGCTATCAGCATATAGAGTGGTTGCACAATTACATTGAATTGGGTTTTGATGAATTAATTCTGCACAACGTCAACCAAGAGCAGCAGCAGTTTATTGAGGTTTTTAGTGAAAAGGTTTTACCAGCTTTGGTGTAAAATGCAAAAAGCTAGTAACAAAAAATACAAAATTTTCATATTCAGAGTTTTCGCTGTGATCGCATTGACAGAAGATTCAAGTATTTATAGATAGTATTTGCTAGTTAATATCTGTTTGAGCAAAATAATTTTTAATCTATCACCTATGAGAAAATAGCCAAAGTCTTAGTAATTTTTAGTACTTCTATATTCAGTTGACATACTTACTAAAAACAGGCGATTCTCCTCATATATAGACAGCAGTGATAGATGGGAGAAACGAGGAATGAGAATCTTGCTCATCGAGGATGACGAGGTTTTAGCCGATATCTTGTCGCGATCGCTCCACAAGCAAAATTATGTTGTAGATATCGTTGCGGATGGAGAAACTGGCTGGGAATATGTCGAGAGTACTAAATATGACCTGCTTTTAATGGATGTGGGACTACCAAAGTTAGATGGTATTACTTTGTGCCAGCAATTGCGCTCTAAAGGCTTTTTGACTCCGATTTTATTAATGACAGCTAAAGATGCTAGTAGCGATCGGATTCGCGGACTGGATGCAGGTGCAGATGATTACCTAATTAAACCTTTTGAGGTCGGTGAACTTCAAGCACGGGTAAGAGCGCTGTTGCGTCGGGGTGATGTCCCTCGTACTCCTGTATTACAAGTAGGCGCACTACGGCTAGATCCAAGTATTTGTGAGGCTAAGTACGAAGATAAGCCACTAGAATTAACACCCAAAGAATACAGCCTATTGGAGTTATTCTTGAGGAATCCAGCACGAGTTTATAGTCGGGGTGATATCATCGAGCATCTGTGGACATTTGACGATCCTCCTCAAGAAGAAAGTGTAAAGTCGCACATTAAAGGTTTGCGGCAAAAGTTAAAAGCAGCAGGAGCATCAGACTGGATTGAAAATGTCTACGGTGTAGGATATCGGCTAAAATCACATTCTCAGGAAAAATCTCAAATCTCAAACTCCCCAACCAAAATTTTCAATCCAAATGTTGAACAGCAGTTCAATCAAGCGATGAGTGGGATGTGGAACCAGTATCAAGAACTAATGGCAGAACGAATACAAGTACTGCAACAAGCCGCAGGAGAGTTGCACACTGGAAAATTAGGTTCTGATTTACACCAGTCTGCGGGGCGAGCAGCACACAAACTAGCTGGTGTGTTGGGAATGTTTGGCAAAGAAACTGGTACCCAGACGGCGCGAGAAATAGAAAGGATTCTAGAAGGGGATAGTAAGTTATCAGCAGCCCAACAACGTCAGTTAATATCACTCATAGAGAAGTTAGACAACTTATTAAATCTGAAAAAACAGGGGAAAGAGGACAAGGGGACAAGCGGACAACGAGTTGAGGGAGTAATAAGAGTAAATTCTTCCCCATCTTCCCCATCTCCCCTATCTGCTCCACTCCCTCCCCTTCCTGATGCCCGTTTACTGCTCATCGATCCCGATCTGCAATTAGGCGCACAATTGCAAAAATTAGTACAGACTGGGGATATTTACTGGAAACAAATTACTAAATTAGAGGATGCTAAACACTATCTACAAAATACATCACCCGATTTGGTAGTACTAAGTATAGATGAGGCGGGGTGGCGAGAAGAAAGTTTGGCATTACTATTAGACTTAGCCAATCGTACTCCACCTCTGGCGGTACTAGTGCTTGCTGCTGTTGATGGATTGGTAGATCGCGTCACAGTAGCTCGTGCTGGAGCACGGGGATTTCTGGCTAAACCCGCCACAGCTACTCAAATTTGGAATACTGCATTACAGATATTACAGCGCAGCCGTTCCCAAGTAATAAATGTACTGGTTGTAGATGACGATCCAGTAATGCTAGAGATACTGCGCCCGATGTTAGAACCTTGGGGTATCAGGATGACAGAACTAGAAGATCCATTACATTTTTGGGAAGTACTCCAAGCTGTCATGCCGGATTTGTTAATTTTAGATGTGAATATGCCTCAATTGAGTGGCATTGAGCTTTGTCAGGCAGTTCGTACCGATCCCAATTGGCAGGAATTACCAATTTTGTTTCTCACTGCTCATCGGGAGATGGAAACGGTACAACAGGTGTTTGCTGCTGGTGCTGATGATTATGTTGTCAAACCCGTAGTAGGTGCAGAATTGTTAGCACGGATTACTCATCGCTTAGAACGCGCTCGCTTATTACAAGCTTTCTATACCAAAGACTTGATCACAGGAGTTGCAAATCAGCCTCAATCTGATCGAGATTTGCAACAGTTCATTATCCATGCCCAAACACACAGTCAGTTGGTTTGCCTGGCAATATTCAGCGTAGCTGACTTACGACAAATAAATATTCAGTATGGTCACGAAGCAGGTAATCAGGTATTACAAAAATGGGGCCGCCTTTTTCAATCTACATTTCGTGGCGGCGAAGTTGTGGGTTACTGGGGAAATGGAGAATTTGTGGTGGGCATATCAGGTTTAACAAAGGCTGAAATGAGCGATCGCCTCTCGGATGTTTTAACTACCCTCCGCCAACAAATATTCATAGCTGCCGATGGAACTCGATATCAAGCTATATGTAACTTTGCTGTAGTTGAGTATCCAACAGATGGCTTAAATGTGGCATCTTTGTACCAAGCTGCCAGTAGCATTTTGGAGATTAGTAAAAATGAATAAAATTCTGAAGCCAAAAGCAGGATTTAAGATTGATAATCAGAAGAGAAACTGCAAAAACTTTCCAAGTTTTGGTTGTTTGGCAGAAGGCACATCAATTTGTATTGTTATATTTTGCACCTATTTTTCGACCGCCAAAAAATAAATTTCAAGGGCTAAAAGCTTTAGCTTACTAGACATATCTTCTAGTCCGTTTCAACGGACTTTGGCTATAAGACTTGTACTTTTGTACAAGGGTGTTCAAGGTGAGGTGCAAGATATGTGTATTGTCTATTTATAAACTGAGTAATGAATTATCCTATTTTAAATTGGTGTTAGCAGACTGCTGACGGTTTATTGTGCTACTATTCTGAATTCTATAACTAAATTTATAAATTTGTAGTATTTATTTACATTTTTTGCTGTAATCTATTTCAGTTTGTAACTATTTGCTTAACTGGAATAAATATTCCTTTAGACTGATTCTTGCAATGGAAAACTTTGGGGATCAGCACAAATGTATTTAGTGAGTTTTCTTTGTCATGATTTTGTAGTTGCTGTTTCATGTGTAGCTTGTATTCTTGGTTTGGCTTTACTGTGGAATAACAAACAACAAAATGATGAAGCTGAAATCACAGAACAAATATTGTTTAGAATGAGCTTCTCATACTGGCTAGTTTACTGTATTGCTTTTGGTATAGAAAAAATTGCTTTACCGCATTGGGAAGCAATACATATGACTTTAAGAATCACCACTGCTTTATCATATTTTTTAACATTTTCTTGTATTGTCAGTCTGCCCCTACACAAGTTTGCTGTACGGCATGTTCAGGAGTAGGTACAGATGCTTCGGTTCCGAAGCGTTTCTAAATTAGTCGCTAATGGCTAATAGCTAATGGTTAATGGCAATGAACAATTAACCTAGAGTGCAAGCGGGTTTTAACAAAAATCTCTTTTTGACGATAAAAGCTCTGTAACAAACCCGCTCCTACTAGCCAATAAATTATTGATTAATGATGCATGGCGATCGCAATCGCTTCTTCAAGTTGATTCTGCTGCAAAGTAGTAAGGATAAATACTTCTTGTACTGTTTTACCTTGACGGGCGATCGCTTTAAAACCCCCCCGAATGGGTACCGACACCCGCAATTGCAAGTTCGGGCAATGACCTTTCACTCGTCCAATCTGTCCTGGGGTTATGGTTTGAATTCCATCCTGTTTGCACAGACGTTCGAGGATGGGAATCAAACCAGGGATATGGGTTGAGTGATTCCAAACTAATCTGCCATTTTTAGGAGAACTTGCCTTACGAGCGTCTGGGGTAGGTTTTTTCATGTTATTTAGTTATGCTGCTTCCAGAGGAGCCATCGTCAGACCGGCTCGACGTAATTGTTGATGATAAAGTTCAGCTGGTTCTTGAGGCCCAATCCAGACAATAGCTTGACCCTCGTAGTGTACTTGGTTAGTGAGTTCCCAAGCGCGATCGCTAGTCATACCCGGAATATACTTTATCAAACATTCAGCTACGTGCTGAAAAGTATTAAAGTCATCATTCAAAACAATGACTTTGTAATTTGGATAGGTCTTGCGGGTAACTTGACTAGACCGTTCAGGAGCTACAGTTGGTGCCGTTGCCATCCCGTAAAAAGCTGCTGAAAGTCTGGTAACCATAAATACTTAACCCAAGTTTTTCCAAAACTACACTACAAATTATTAGTTTAGTTCATGGTAGGTGGATAGTGGATAGTGGTTAGTGGTAAACAACTATCTACTAACTACTATCTACTATCTAATTACTTCCAATCTTCCCAATTTTGGTTAAAAATCGAGGTATCAGGGAATGCAGTAGGGTTACCGTTTTTCTCTAGCAAACGCTTTAGGGCTTCCAGTTGGGGTTCTGGTCTAGGTAAATTATCTACGAGTTGATAAGGTGCGACATTATTTTTTAGCGCAAAAGCCGCTGTAGTTCCTGCTGCGGCTCCAGATGACCATTCAAAGGAATGTACCCGATATGCTGCGGCTGCGATATGACTGGTAGCTATACTTTTACCTCCTACCAACAAATTATCTATTTTTTGTGGAATCATTGCTCTCAGCGCGATTTGGAAGGGGTAAGCTTGTCCAGCCCCGCGCCTTTCACCTGCACGTTCTGTATTTCCAGGTGCTTCTGGCGGGCTTTTAGTCATACAAGGGTGGAAGTCAATTGCATAGTGACCAATACCTATAGCATCGGGGAAGATAGTAGAACGAGTCCGCCGTGCTACATTTTCTGGTCGTTTTTGTCCAGAAAGAACTGATAAGGCTTCCAAGCCAGCTAAGGCTGCTTTCAGACGGCGATACTCTCCTGGTGGTAGAGTTTTACTATAGTACTCATCGTCGTAGTTGCGGCGAGAAATGTCAATTTCCCAAATCGCAAATCCATCGGGAGCGCCCCAACTTGGGCGTCCGATGATACGCCGCCCTTCGCGCATATACGGATACTTTGATAAGCCATGCGCTGTCCCCATTGGCGAATCTAACCCAGACAGAAAGCGATTGTTTGGTTGTGGTTTTTTGACACCATCTCCTAATTGGGAATCAGTAGTACCTGCCACTAACCAGTAATAAAAACCCAAAGCATTTTCTTCGCCTCTACGCAAAGTTTCTGTCCGCAGTCCGCCCATCCAACCGCCTGGTTTTAACTGTCCGGTAGCTTGGAGTTGTTGGCGAGTGTAAATCAGATTATCTTTGGAGGTTCCAGGACGGTAGTCATTACCCCAAGTCCAATTTTGCATGGAAATATCACCTGGGGTAGGAACTGTAAAGGTTATGCCCCCAAATTTAGTTGTTTCCCCTGTCTGGGGACTCCAGATCCTGCGATAGGTAAAAACTAAAGGAAAGCTTGCCAACCGCGACAATTCATAACTGTAATAAGGTGCATAATTTGGATAAAAAGAAGGCATTGTTTGGGGTTGTGGTTGTTCGGTTGCCTCCATCGCAAAGGTATAAGTAAAGCCTTGGGTGCAGTAGGGATCGTTGTTGGCACTAGAGGCAGAAGGTTCTAAGTAAGAACGAGCATCAATACCCAGGCGGTAGGGAACATCAGCAAGGGCAATAATTTCCCCTGTTTCACTAGCGTCTACAACATACCAGTTAGGGGCATTACCTTTTTGTTTTTGTCTCGGAACCAAGCGGATGATGTTTTTGGTAAAGCGAGAAGAGTTCTGATAGCGATAGGCGTCTTCGATGCTTTGGGATAAAGTAAAAGTGTTTAGGGGTGGGGCATTGGGTGCTGGCTCGTGTTGGATGGCGATCGCGCTATTGATTATTTTTCCATCCGGACTAATATTCAATTCCTTAACAACTGTGTTCGGAAGCCATTGCAACTTGCCTCTACCTTGTTTTTCCGCATTTCTGAGCATGGATCTCAAGATTTCATGCCCGTCGCGGGGTAGATAACAAGAATCGCTTACCCAGCAATCACCGGGGTTGAGCTTTCCATACTTGCGCTCAATCCGTTTTCGCAGTTCCAAGTAACCACGAGAGTAGTATAGCTTGGCGCGTTGAGTTGGTCGTTCATCGAGTGCAGAGGTTCCTTGAGAAGAAATTTGTCCTCCCAGCCAATCAGTAATTTCTGTAAGACAAACCGTTTGACCTGCCAGTAAGCCTTCGTAAGCTGTAGCGGCACCAGAAAGTCCGCCACCCACAACGAGAATGTCACAGTTTAAGGTTTTGTCGGGTGTTCTCGGTGGTGCAGCGACTACAGAGTAAGGTGCAATAAAACTAGAGATGAGAGTGAAACTAATTAAGGATGATAGACGAAAACTAACTAAGTATTTGCCCTTCATATAGATATGATTCCGTTCAACTCCTAAATCAGGACTTAGGGTTGCAAGTTCAGCCATCTTGCACCCTTGCATTGACAGCAGAAAAAGCAACCATATGGGTTTATATACGTAAAAAGCAGAGATTTTTGCTTTTGCTAGGTACTTTATCAGTTCTTTGAGGTGCTAGCACCCTTAAAATCTTATTTTCACGTTAATTCACATTAACAAAGTGTAAATAAAGCTTACAGTTCAAGAACCATCAGAATACCTTCTGCAACTAGCAACCTGTAAGCGATCGCTCACTCGACTAACCCGTTCCGTCAAAAACGACTTTTGAGATACTTTTCCACCCTCCAAAAATAGGACTAGTGGTTCATCGCATGAATTATGAGTGCAGAATGATTTCGTAGCCAGGACTTTAGTCCTTGATGAGTGCAGCACTGTTTGTGCTTACTACAAACCTATCAACACTTTTGCGGCAGATCACTAATAATTGCTAAAGCAGGTTAATTGTCTCAACTACAAGTACCATCTTAACCGTCGTAGTAGAGATGTTAGCACTCCGTTTAATCCATAACATGGTAATAGTGAAGTTTTCTCAGGTACTATGACTAATCTCCAAGACTATAATCCTAGTGGCATTGGTCAAATCAATGGCAATCTCTTTGGTTTACCGTTTGATTACGAGTCTGCAAACTTAATTGTCTTTGGTGTGCCGTGGGAAGTTACTGTTTCTTATGGCGCAGGTACTGCCAATGGGGCGCAACGAGTTCTGGATGCCTCACCTCAACTAGATTTGTTCGATTTCGATCATCCTGATGGATGGAAACAGGGAATTTTTATGGTAGAGATTCCCCAAGACTTTCTAGAGAAGAATAAGTATTATCGTGCTTTAGCAGCAAAAATTATCGAGCGATTAGAGCAAGGAAAACTACTAACAGACACACCAGATTTAACACCTGTTCTCACAGAAATTAATCAAGCTTGTCAACAGGTTAATCAATGGCTGTTTGAACAGTGTCAGCAAGCAATGAACAATGGTAAGCGAGTTGCTGTCATTGGTGGCGATCACAGTTCACCATTAGGTTATTTCCAAGCATTAGCGACTAAATACACAAACTACGGCATTTTGCATATCGACGCACACGCAGATTTACGTGATGCCTATGAGGGATTTGAATTTTCTCATGCATCCATTATGTTTAATGCCATGAAAATACCGCAGATTTCTAAATTAGTGCAGGTGGGTTTGCGTGATATTTCTCATGATGAAGTGCAAATGATTGGCGAATCAAACAGTCGAATTGTTGCTTATTACGATCCAATTCTTAAACAAAAGCTTTACTCTGGAATAACTTGGATTGAGTTATGTCGAGAAATTATTGGTCATTTGCCAGAGTATGTTTACATTAGCTTTGATGTAGATGGGCTAGATCCAAAACTATGTCCAAATACAGGTACTCCTGTTCCTGGTGGCTTGGAATTGGAGCAAGCTTTTTGTCTGTTTCGTGAATTAGTAAATAGTGGTAGAAAAATAATCGGTTTTGATGTTTGCGAAGTTGGTGACGCAGAGTGGGATGGTAATGTTGGTGCGCGAATTGTTTACAAATTGGCAAATTTGATGGATTTATCACAGCAAAAATATCAAGCTTAATTATGTGGCTATCTTGCTTTGCAGCTATAAAGTAAACCTAACATTTAGGCTGTATTTGTTAATGCCAAATACATATATTCCAGGTTGGAACTTTACAGATTTTGCTGGTTATTTTTGTCAGAAGCCCGGTGATAAAATTCTGATAGAAGACCCAGATAGAGACTTTGAGAGACTTGACTTTATTAATTTGTAGAGGATTGTGCTTATAGATGCGATCGCCAAGCATCTTCCGCCAAGAAATGAATTTCTTTGCTAAAAGCTAAAGTCTGATAAATCAGACTAGGTAAGGTTCTCAGTTAGTTTTAACTGACTTGAACTTTGCATTCAAAATAAATCTGTACTGCTTCTACACAGTACAGATTTAGAAACTTAGGTAAGTATTCAGAAATTGATGTGCGATCGCAACTCGCAACTACTGATACTCAATCTTAAACCATGATCAGTTAATGCCTAACGGCGAACTTGGTTAGAGATATCTTTGCCTGCATTTGCTGCATTTTCTCCTACGTCACGAGCAGTTTCCTTGGCACCCTCTGCGTAGCCAGAACCAAATTCTTTCAAAGCTTCTCCTGATTGCTGCCCAATTCTCTTCAGTCTTTCTCCAGGATTGCCTTCTGTTTCGCGAGCTTCTCTATTCCATTGTCCTGTCGTTTTTGGTCTTTGGGCATCATTCTGCTGTACCTTTTCGCGCACTTTCTCGGTCAAATTTTGGTTATCATTACCAAAAGCAACATTTGTTGTTAGCAGCAGACAGCCAACTATAATAATAGACAAAAAACGCTTTACTTGTAGTCCCTGAAGCAGGGAATTGATGCTAGCGAGCGCTTTAGAAAATAAACTTGTCATGCCAATACTCCATTAGTTAATTCTAGTCTTTTCCCAGTTTTGAGCCATTCTTGGCTTACTCCAAATAACGAATGGAGTTATAGGTAGCAATAAAATATAGTATGATTTCAACCTATTCTCAAGCCAATTGACTCTTTTGAGCACAAATTAAGATTAACTGTAAACAAAGTAATTCTCCCTCTAACAAAAGTCATAGCTTGATTATGGAAAATAAAGGTTTCTTTGGACAGTTGGTTAGAGCCTCAGCTATGTCTTAGAGGATATGTAGCATTAGTAAACTAAGTTATTTTCGATAGAATGGCACTTTTACGCTTACTTTTAAGTTGTTATAAGAAAAACAAGCTCATATTCTAGTTGACAAGACTTACGCACGAGTTATGGAATAATATCCTGGTTCGATATTATGGCCAAACTTGGTTGTAATGATGACGCGATCGCGCAATTCCCATCCTGCCACAAATTTGCCAATCTAAGACTAGCTTGTCCTATGTGTATACAAGTCTGCGGTATCAATGTAAGTGTTAAATAATTGACGCGCTATCTCCTGTTCGGCTTCCCAACTCCATTTTGTCCTGAAAGTGCTTATGCAGTGATCGCCTGTTTCAAAGGTTCTGTCATATTTTCTGATCAAGCGATCACTTCTAATGGCAAAATCACTGTAAACGTAGATCCTTTACCAAGTTGTGAAAGTACTTTGATTTCACCGCCCATTAACTCAACCAACCGGGATACGATTGCTAAACCCAATCCTGTACCATCAGAACCTTGTAGTTGTATACCGTTGGCTGCACGAAAATAGGGATCGAAGATTTTTGCTTGGGCATCAGGGGAAATGCCAACACCACTATCACTCACAGAAATAGCCCATTTTTTCTCACAGATTACCCAGCATTCCAACTCAATTGAACCAGATTCTGTGTATCGAATCGCATTGCTGAGTAGATTGGTGAGAATTTGCTGAAGCCGAAGCGGATCGATGATCGCTTTTTCAGGAGCGCGATCGCAATTTACAATTAAGGATAGTTCTTTGGCACGCGCTATTGGTTCTATAGTCTCTATTACTGAGTTGATTAACCCACGCACATCGGTTTGAGTGGGTTGTAGTTTCATCTTGCCGGCATCATGACGCGAAATTTCCAAAGTGTCGTTAATCAACCGTAGTAGCAATCTACCACTTTTTAAGACTCGCTCAATACTCTCAAGATTTGGATAAGAATCCTTAATTTCCGGTTGTGTTTGACGATGCTGGCGCAAAAATAGATCTGAGTAACCAATAATTGAAGTCAGAGGCGTTTTTAGTTCGTGAGCTAAATGAGAGATACTATCTTGACTGGCTTGAACCAAACGAGTTAGCTCTTGATTATTCAATTGCAACTGGCTTTGGAGTTGTTCAAGTTCTTGTAGTCTTCCATGGGTATAACTATTGAAGCAACGAGCGATCGCTTCGTCAATGACTGTATCAATTAGGCGCACAGCCCGCAGCATTTCTGTTGGAGTTGCCTCTAATAAATCTTCTTCTAAAAGGGAAAAAATTACAAACCTGAGTAAACGATACTCTCGTGCAATTTCTGCTGGCTCAAATTCTTGTTCTGCGCGAATCCTACCGTGATCGAGACTTGCATCAATTACTGTTTGCAAATCACTACTTACAGATTCAGAAAGTACTGTTGCTAATGCTTTTAAAACACGCGGTAAGCTGTTCTTTACAGCGTTAAAAGTCAGCTCTTTCGTAGCTGCAATTTGTTGATCTTGGTAAACTGCTTCTACCCACTTGTCTATGATAGTATCACTTTTTTCAATTAGAATCTGACAAAAATCCATCTTCTGCTTAACCAAAGATAGTAAGCCCAAAGCCTCTTCAACTAGAAGTAGCTTAATGTGTTTGATTAAGCGATCGCACCCTACGTAAGATGGAGGTTAGTCATTAGTCATCAGTCATTGGTAGGGGCGGGGGCGGGTTTATTTAGATATTTCGTCATCCTAGAGAGATTGTTGTTAAAACCCGCCCTTACAGTAGTTAGTGGTTTCTCCTCCTTGCGCCCTGCACCCTTCACCCTTGCTTCTTTCTATCCCTTGTCCCCTTCTTACATCTTCTTTGGTTTGCGCAACTTTTTGGAACTAATTGGCCCTAACAGTTGGTTAAGAGAGCGCAATTGTTCTGCGGTACCCATTGCTATGACTACGTCTCCTGGCATAAACACCGTATCAGCAGTAGGCCCACCGATAAGATTGCCATCAGTGCGGCGGATAGCAAGAATCAATGCTCCTGTTTGCACTCGCAATCTTGCTTGCCCTAAAGTTTGCCCCACAACTGGACAAACACCCGGTTCGAGCAAATATTCTTCCATATACAATTGTCGATCTGTACCTGAGATAATACCATCTACAAAGTCCATCACCTGCGGTCTCAGAGCGGCAGCAGCCATCCGCTTTCCACCAGTAATATAAGGAGAAATCACAGCATCTGCGCCACCACGCTGCAACTTTTGCAAAGCTTCTTCTGTACTTGCTCGTGCGATCGCTCGAATACCTGGATTTAGATATTTGGCGGAAAGTACTGTGTATAAATTTTCTGCGTCGGAAGGTAGGGCTGCGACTATACAAGCGGCCCTTTCAATACCCACCCTCAATAGAGTTTCATCCAATGTTGCATCACCCTGATATATCGTATAACCCATCTCCTGAGCCTTACGCACTGATTCAATATCTGAGTCAATAATTACAAAAGATACACCTTCTGCCCGAAATTCCATGGCAATTTGACGACCAGTCCGACTAAATCCACAGATGATATAATGCCCTGATAATGATTCCATTGTGCGTCGCACCTGTTGCAGTCGAATTCTTTCTTGAAAGTAGCCTTCAATAACGGCTTCTGTAAATCGGTTGACTATATAACCGATAGTAATTACCCCCATTAAAATTAGGGCAATGGTAAACAGTCGTCCTCTGTCACCCAACGGATGTGTTTCACCGTAGCCAACAGTAGCTAAAGTGATAACTGTCATGTAAGCTGCATCTTCCCATGACCAACCTTCCACAAAGCGATACCATAAAGTACCGATGAGGAGAACACCCACAAGGGCAACAACCCCTGCCATTAGCTCTTTTTGAATGCGTTGATATTTTTGTTCCAGAGTTGAGTACACAATTTTTACCACCGCCACTCGTTTGAGGATAACTGAGGGTCAGCCTAAGATGAAGTAAGTAATAGCTGAGAATCAGAAATTTTTTAAAGATTTCTATCAAGCTAGTGATTTAGTATACCGTAGAGGATTTTCAGGAGCGATCGCAGTGAGCCTAGACACTCTTGTTCAACAACCCCCCCTTCCCTCTGAGTCTGGTTCTGTATCATCTAGCCCTTTTGATGCCGATAATTTTAATGCTGTTGTCATGTCCACCTATGGGCGATTTCCCCTCGCTTTAGAACGAGGTGCTGGGTGTCGCGTCTGGGATACCCAGGGGCGAGAATATCTCGACTTTGTAGCCGGAATTGCCACTTGTACCTTAGGACACGCTCACCCGGCAATGGTGGAGGCGGTAACCCGCCAAATTCAAAAACTACACCATGTTTCTAATTTGTACTACATTCCAGAGCAGGGAGAACTGGCTAAGTGGATAGTTGAACATTCCTGCGCCGATCGCGTATTTTTCTGCAACTCTGGGGCGGAAGCTAACGAAGCTGCAATTAAGCTTGCGCGTAAATACGCACATACAGTATTACAAATAGAACGTCCAATTATCTTAACTGCTCACTCTAGTTTTCACGGCAGAACTCTAGCAACGATTACTGCCACTGGACAGCCAAAGTATCAAAAGAACTTCGATCCCCTGGTACCAGGATTCTACCACGTACCTTATAACGACGTAGCGGCAGTCGAAGCAGCTATTGGCGAATTGGATGAAGGTGATTACCAAGTAGCAGCAATTTTGTTAGAACCATTGCAAGGAGAAGGTGGTGTTCGTCCGGGAGATGTAACTTATTTCCAAAAGCTCCGGCAAATTTGTGATGAAACAGGCGTGCTGCTTATTTTCGATGAAGTGCAAGTTGGCATGGGGCGCAGTAGCAAGTTATGGGGTTACGAACATCTTGGCGTTGAGCCGGATATTTTCACTAGTGCCAAAGGCTTAGGCGGCGGTATCCCGATCGGAGCCATGATGGCGAAAAAGTTCTGCGATGTGTTTCAGCCCGGAGAGCATGCCAGTACCTTTGGTGGCAATCCCTTTGCCTGTGCAGTTGCTTTCGCTGTCTGCCAGACTTTAGAAAAGGAAAATATTTTAGAGAATGTTCAACAAAGGGGTGAACAACTACGAGCCGGGTTAGGAGCGATCGCAGCCAAATATCCCCATCATCTTAATGAAGTGCGTGGTTGGGGTTTAATCAACGGACTAGAGTTAAACGCAGATGTTGATTTAACAGCTGCTGAGGTTGTCAAAGTTGCTATTGATGAGGGTTTATTGCTCGTACCAGCAGGCCCCAAAGTTGTCCGATTTGTGCCACCATTGATTGTGACAGACAAAGAAGTAGATACGGCATTGCAACTTGTTGACAAAGCAATGGCGACTGTTACGGCATAGTTACATCAAACTATCAAAAACAGACACGGCAATGCTGTGTCTGTTAAATTTGTAACTAAGTCAACAGACACAATTAAAAGTAAAATGCTTACGCCCAGAAGTTAGATAGGGCAAGCTTTTCACCTTCTGCCCTCTGACTTGAAAGTCACCTCACCCCCTGCCCCTCTCCTTAGCAAGGAGAGGGGTGTCCGACAGGACGGGGCGAGGTTTTTCATGCAAGGCTTGTGAAACTTGTTTCATTGGGACTGCCCTCTGCCTCCAGCATAGCTGCCTTTTACTTATAAACCCAGCTGCTTTCGCAAAGCCTGACGCATCACATCGACAGGTACAGTTTCCCTTTGCAACCAAATTTTTAACGCTGCTGCACCTTGCTGAACGAGCATTTCCAGCCCATCAATCGCGATCGCACCCACTTGTTGTGCTTGTTGGAGAAATTTAGTTGGGTTAGGGGTATAAATCAAATCGTAGGCGATCGCTTTTGATGGCAAGTCTGCCATTTCCTCCACACTTAAAGGTGACTCTTCTACCTTGGGATACATACCAATAGGGGTTGTATTTACTAGTAAATTTGCTTGCGGAATTATGTTTGGCAATTCATCCCAGCGATGAACTTCGAGATTCATTGCCAAGAGCGAATTTCCCCAACTATTACGGAATTCTTTCAAACGCTGCACGTTGCGCCCAACAACATGAATTTCCCTACAACCCAACTGAGTACAACCTGCCACCACAGCCCTTGCCGCGCCACCATTACCTAAAATGACTGCTACTTTTTGACTCCAGTCTTGATGATATGTTTGCAAGGGAGCGAGAAATCCTTCTACATCAGTATTTGTACCCACCCATTTATGCTCTTTGCGAACAACTGTATTTACCGCTCCCACAGCTTTGGCAATTGGTTCTATCGCTGATAAAAAAGCCAATATCGCCTGTTTATGAGGAATTGTCACACTAAAGCCCACAACACCAATGGCAGCAAAGCCTTGAATTGCTGCTTGTAGCTCCTCTGGTTTGATTGGAAAGGGAAGATAGACGTAATCTAATTGCAACTCTTGTATTGCTGCATTATGCATCGCTGGCGATAGCGAATGCTCGACTGGATGCCCAATCACTCCTAATAATTTTGTTTTTCCTGTAATCAATTGTTGCATTTCCTTAAGAATTTCAATTCCCTAAATACCAAGGAAACCAAGAGATGAGAAATTGGTTTTTGGCAATATTTGTAGGCTATAGGTTATCAGCCTACCAGCTGAGAATGTCAGATTACAATAATTAAAAGTTACTTAACATTTCTTTGAAATCATGCAGGCAACGACAGCCTCTTCAACCCCAATTCCTGGTCAATATTGGCAGTGGCGAGGACATAATATCTATTACGTTAAAGCAGGAGAACCCCAGCCCCAACGTCCACCCTTACTGTTAGTGCATGGGTTCGGTGCTTCTTGTGACCACTGGCGCAAGAATATAATTGGACTTTGTAACGAATTTGAAGTTTGGGCTATAGACCTTTTGGGATTTGGACGTTCTGCTAAACCTAAATTAGAGTACAGTGGCAACTTGTGGCGTGATCAACTCTATGACTTTATTACGGAAATCATTGGTCGAAAAACAGTGCTAGCAGGAAATTCCCTTGGTGGCTATGCTAGTCTGTGTGTTGCAGCTCAACGTCCTGATGCAGTAGCAGGTTTAGTTTTACTTAATAGTGCAGGGCCATTTAGCGAAAACCAGCCTTCAGCTGAACCAGAAGCGTTACAAGCTCAGATTGAACCGCCCCAACAACCAGATCCATTGCAGAAACTACTGGGTGACATTGTGAAGTGGATTTTTCAACAGCCTTTGTCTCAGTTCATTTTATTTCAATATGTGCGACAAAAGAAGGTTATTCGCCAAACTCTAAACAAAGTCTACCTCGATAAAAGCGCAATTACAGACCAATTAATAGAAGAAATTTATCGCCCCGCTTGCGATCCAGGTGCTTTTGATGTCTTTTCTTCAGTCTTTAAGACTCCTCAAGGGGAAAAAGTTGATTTTTTATTGAAGCAATTAACTTGTCCGCTATTGTTGTTGTGGGGAGAAGCGGATCCTTGGATGAATGCTAGAGAACGTTCTCAGAAGTTCCGGCAATACTATCCTGAACTCAGGGAACATTTTTTACGAGCAGGGCATTGTCCTCACGACGAAGTACCAGAACAGGTAAACCCTTTGTTACGGGAGTGGGTTTTGTCTATTCCTAGCTAATGGCTAATAGCTAATGGCTAATCTTACAATTAACTATTAGCTATTAGCTATTAACAACAAAAACTTTATTGCAAAAACAATGATTTGATTTGTTGCTGAATTTCATCGCTAATTATCTCTGTACCAATGCCGGGTTTATCAAGATTAACCTTGATAAAATTTGTCTCATCTTTATCAGTAAATTTTTTGTCGTTATCAGAATCCTTGAGAATTTTGATAAAAATGGCGTCAACGCTTGGCACAACAGTCCAATTCATGACTTGAGTATTATTTGGGGTAATTTGTTGAACATTTTTACCTGATAAGTCAGATAGATATGCAATTCTAGCATCTTGATAGTCTAGTTTTTTATCTCCGTTGATATCACTATCAATGATTTGATAGAACCAAAATCTAAAGGGGTTTTTCTCTTGTTTGTGTGGCAATAATTCAAATGCAGTGACAATTGCTTTTTTATTTAATAACAGGTGAGTTTTAGAGTCTTTTTTAGAATAAAATATTATATTAATATATTGATTTATTCCTGAATTAGAACGTGACGAATCATAATAACTTTCTTTATCTACGTCTCTATCAGCTAAACTAACAGGAATCAGTATATGGTCTAACTGTTCTTTAATAACTAAATCGCCATAGGTAAGATTTGGTTGTGGCTTTTGCTGGGCAGCTGCCTGTGTCTGTTTTAATTGTCTAATAATACTTTTCTGACAAGATAAAGAAAGTATAGATACAATAGCAAATGAGGCTATTTTCAAGCAAAAAATATAATTTATCATTCAGTTTTTCCAGCAGGATATGTTTTGTCCTATTGTATTTACTGCTGGTTAATTGTCTAGTGCTTTACTAAGTTCTGGCAGGTGATAGGTGACAAAAAGTCTTTTGATGTCTAAGTTTTATCCTCTGTTAATTTCCTAACCACTTTGGCTGTTGCTATAAGTAGAACAATCATATTAAACAAATGTAATGCCTAAATGCAAATACCTGGTCAGAGGTGACCAGGTTCTGCAAACTCGTTAGTGATCAAGTTGATGTAATTACGTACTTAGTAAAAAGTAAACAACTAGGGTGGACATTAGTAACAGCAAACTAAGCATTTTCTCGTTTTTCCGCTTTGGGATTTGGCTTCCCCTTATGCATGGGGATATCTGCCACTTTAGTGATGATTATGCTATTAGTTTGCTTGGGCTATGACGGGAGACACCATGTCATCTGCCCTCATCAGTTTGGTTGTGCTTTGTTTGGTGTCCTGCTTATAAAGTTACCATCTAGAAAATAAGCTGTAAGCCTCTTTTAACCGAATTTTACGAGTCTTTAAACTTCTCAATAAATTAGTCGTATCTGTTAACGTGTTTTTGTGTTGTTAGTAGTTAGTAGATAGAAACTTTTGCTCTAGTTCTCTTAATTCTCGTTACCAGGTTGAACCTAGTAACGAGGGTTTGTGGGCTGCCAACTCTAGGTTATTGGTATGAATTATTTAGTTTGTACGGGCGGGTTAAAAGAGATCTGCCCAAAGATAATCAACAAAACCCGCCCCACTATCTCTTTACCTAATTCCACATTACCGAGCCGTCGTCTAAATAGTCGGTAACCATACGTCCAATGGCATTAATTTCTTACAGTTCAGTTTCTGAAAGCTTAATATCGGCAGCTTGTGCATTTTCTTTCGCTTGTTCAGGATAATGTGCGCCTGCGATCGCACATCAGATAAAGCTTCAGCCACAATTTGCTCAGAATGCCCTTCAGCATAGACTTCAGCTGTATCTATAAGTAATACCAGCGCCTTATCTTTGTTAACTGCTTTACTCGTCTGTCTCAAGGTGAGTGTAAAGTTAAACTTTTATGTGATTGTGTATACAGAATTAGTTGTTATTTGTCGATATGTTTATAAGTCCACTATCTTGCCTTAAAAGCAAAGTAAGGCTCTGTGTTCTGATGTAGGCAGATTTTTGGCTCATCTGTATCTCTAAAGCTATTTATTTGGGAACACCAAGACTGAACTCCAATTCAATTAAATCCAGTGGAAAAGCTCGTTATACTAACCTTAAAGCACTATGTTTACAAGCATTAAAGACTTTTTCACTTCCCTATGTCTCAGGGTACAGAATTTGAACTAACAAAGTTATAACAGGTTGCTTTCTTCAGTATAAGTGCGGGTGTGTATTTTTTAAATCCAAATATCCTTAGCGATATAATTCATGACAAATCCTGAAATCATTACTGTAGATAGTTGTATGACTTATAGCCATTGATCTCAAATAAAATTAGAGTTAGAGTAAATACTTATGAAATTGACTACAAATTTTTACGCCCTCAAGGAATGGGCTGTTGCCGTCACTGCATTAGAAAATGGCCAAACAATTATGCTACTTCGTAAAGGTGGCATCCACGAACAAAATGGACGTTTCCAAGTTGCCCATAATCAAGTTTTGCTCTATCCAACTTATGAGCATCAACAGCCTTTTTTGCTCAAACCTGAGTACGCCGAGCTTGTATATCCAGTCACACCAGGTTGGCATCCAGAAACAGTTCGTATTAGCAGTTGGGCAAAAATTAGCGATATTCTCCCCGTTGCTGACGAAAATATTGTTAATGCTTTACTCCCTTTCCACATTTGGAACGAATACTTTATTAGCGATCGCCTAAAATGGAAACCACGTCAGCCATTGTATGTTCTACTGCTGCGTACTTATAAATTACCTCAAGTTCAAGAAATTTCTTATCGTAGCGAATACGGTGGCTGTAAGTCATGGATTGATTTAGCAGAACAAATTGATTTACAAGGCTCAGAACCAGTTTTCTCTGACTTTACTTACTCTCGGTTAGTTGCAGAAATTCGTGAAATTGTCGGCGACAAGTTTCATGCCCCATGCATTTAAAAATTAGGTAGTCGTTACAAATTAAGATTCACAACTAAGCATGAAAAAGGTTTCTTTTCTCTACATTCTTTTTCAAGCTAAACTTTCATTCACGGCACTTTCACATTGGGGTGGGTAACGCCCACCTTACAAAACCACACAACGAGGGAATAAAAATCTCTTTTCTCTAGCCCATAATATCTAGCCTCTATTTTCATGGAAGTACTCAGAAGTCATAATCTCCATGAAAATATCAAGAAAGTCTCTCTCTATGGGGATTATGAGCTTTGGATTCTGAATTATGTTCAAACGAAAATTATTAGCAAAAAATCGTATTTATCGATACATACATATTTCTTAACAAGACATAACATGAAATGACAGTAATTACTATTTATAGCTACTGCTCTTTATGGAGGCTCACTAACGTTTACTCATACTCAAGAAAGAAGTATTTGATTTTACGCAGCCATAGAATTAAGCAACAAATTATTCCACTGGGTGATGTTAGACTTGACAAAAGTCTGTCATTATGCATTTAAAGATAAAAGTAAAGGAGTTTGCCATGCATCGAAGAATGTGCTGGTTGTCTGCATCTGGTGAAGAAGGAGATAAAATTTTGCATTTGCAGACTGCGCCTCATCAACCCTGGCGTCCTTACACTGCTTTTCCCCAATATTCAGTACCAGATTATAAAATTCCTGGCGGTTCTAGAGGTTGGGCAACTTACCAAAAGTTGTTGAAAGCAGGTTGGACTTTAGTGCCTACTGCATTAGCAAACGAGTTCTCAACATCAGTTGCTCCAGTGGAATTATGATCTATTTTTGAGTGTTTAGTAGCTATAAGTTAGTAGTTATGAGTTAGTAGATGTGAGTTTTACAGTAGCTGCCAGGTAGGATATTAAAATAATTTCGTAAATTTCGTACTTGTTCCTTGTTCTTTGCCATACAAGATATTCTACCTTTTGACTTTACAGATATTACTTTTAAAACCGCTCGTACATCAATTAGTAGGGGCGGACTTATTTTTTAGATATATTTTGTTATGGCAGACAAATGGCTTCTAATAGCCTCTAGGAGAACCTTCACCACGAGGATCGGCTGCTCCTTCTAGAGTTTGTTGGGGTGTAACTACAATGGCGTTAATATTACCCCAAGGGCTTGTCTGTTGTTGAATTTTGTGTCCCCGACGTTGTAATTCTGCTAAAGTCAGAGCATCCAAAGTAAATGGTTCTACTCGTAACTCATCGGGGAGCCACTGATGATGGATGCGGGGAACAGAAATAGCCGTGCCAGCGTCCATGTTGTATGCAAGTATGTGGAGGATGACTTGCAGTACCTGGGTAATAATAGTTGAACCACCAGGCGCACCTAAGATCATGCGAAGCTGATTATTTTCTGTAACTATTGTTGGAGTCATGCTAGATAAAGGTGTTTTACGCGGCGCGATCGCATTTGCTTCATTACCCACTAAACCAAAAGCATTCGGAACACCTGGTGCAGCAACAAAATCATCCATCTCGTTGTTAAGTAAAATTCCTGTTCCTGGTGTGACGACGCCAGATCCAAATCCCAAGTTAACAGTAAAGGTCAAGCTGACGGCATTGCGTTGCTCATCGATAATATTAAGATGACTGGTTTGTGTAGACTCACGGGGAGGCGGGGACATAAGGACACGAGGATAAGGAGTTGAGGCAGGTGAGGGAGGTGAGGAAGTAATAAGAGTAAATTCTTCCCCATTTTCCCTATCTCCCTTATCTGTTCTTCTCTCCGTCTTCTTCATAGTGGCTGGCTTGACTTCACTGGCAGGTTTAGCCCTATTCATATCTATTTCTGCACGCCGGAGTTTGGCATAAGCTGGGCTAGTTAATTGTTGTACGGGAACTTTGACGAAATCTGGATCGCCCAAAAGTTGTGAGCGATCGGCATAGGCTACTTTCATCGCTTCTACCATCAGGTGGATGGCGTCGGGGTGATGCCAACCCCAAGACTTTAAATCGCTGTCACCAATAATATTTAACATCTGCAATAAATGAACGCCTCCCGATGAAGGAGGTGGCATTGAGCAAACTTTAGCTTGACGAAAATTTCCACATATGGGGATACGCCAGATTGGTTTGTATAACTTTAAGTCTTGCAGAGTAATTAAACCACCGTTTTTTGCCATATCACTAGCAATGGCGCGAGCAATATTTCCGGTGTAGAAACTGCGGGGATGGCGGGATATTTCTGTGAAAGTTCGTGCCAAGTCTCGCTGTACTAGTTTTTCACCTGGCTGATAAAATTCGCCATCACGAGTAAAGATAGCTCGTGCTGCGCGGTTGGTGAGAATTGCTTGCTTGCGATTTTCATATCCTGGGATAGAACGCCAAGTTACGTCAGAACTGAGAATAAAACCATTCTTTGCTAGAGCGATCGCTGGTTTTACTAACTCTGCCCAAGGTAATCTACCATAGCGGCGGTGAACTTCATATAATCCTGCTACTGTTCCTGGTGTTGCTACTGCTAAATAACCGTTGATAGTTGCATTCAGACGCACCTTGCCTTGAGCATCCAAATACATATTTCTGGTTGCTTTGATGGGAGCGCGTTCGCGGAAATCTAAGGCTTTGATTTCGCCCGTTTTAGCATCACGCAAAAGTAAAAAGCCGCCACCACCTATTCCTGCTGAGAAAGGTTCTACAACGGAAATCGCAAAAGTTGTAGCCACTGCGGCATCAACTGCATTCCCACCCTTGCGTAATATTTGCAATCCGACATCACTAGCTAGAGGATGTGCCGAAACTACCATCGCCTTTTTTGTGCGCAAAGGCAAAACAACAGTGGCAGATACAAGTTTTTGACTGCCAAACAGCAATACCCAAAAGCAAAGGTAAGATACAAAGACTAACAACCGCGTGTAACGGTAAAAAATACGCATTTGTATCAAATACAAGTTTTATGTAAGTATCACATGTTTTATCACGGCAAGAAAGCGTTCCATATCTGTATGGGCGATCGCTCCCATTGTGGAGACTCGGAAAATAGATTTGGCTAATTCTCCCTGCCCTGCATAAATCACAAAGCCTTGTGCTTTCAGTTCGTCGTGAAATTTCTCATAGCTTAAACCTTCTGGTAAGTAATAGGCATTGAGGACGACAGACGAACCTTCGGGAGGAAGTAAGGGTTTAATTCCCATTGCTACTAATCCATTTCTTACCAAGCTAGCGAGTTCGTGATAATAATTATGTCTAGCACGCCAACCACCTATTTCTTCGAGTTCACTTAAAGCTTCTGCTAAAGCATAAAATGCTTGAACCGATTGAGTAAAGGGAGTGCCACCTTGATCTTGTTCGCGGCAATAGGTTGCCAAATCTAAATATAAAGTACGTGGTGCAGTGTCTGCTGAAAGTAGTGCCTCTCGCTGCACGATCACAAACGATGTTCCAGGAATACTGTGCAGACATTTGTTAGCGGTGGCAGCACAAGCCGTGATTCCCCAACTTGCAAAATTTAGTTCTTCGCCGCCAAAACTGCTCACTGTATCTACTAAAAGTTGGATATTACGTTCCTGGCAAATAGGAGCAAGTTCAGCTAAATTATTCAAACGCCCTGTGGTAGTTTCGTGGTGGACGACAGCAAGGTGAGTAATGTCGTTATTGTCATCTAATAGTTTGACCAAATCTTGGAGATTAATTTCAGTACCCCAAGAGTGGTTGAGTGTTAGGTAATCAATGCCGTGAATCTTGGCAATTTTCGATAATCTTTCGCCATATACACCGTTTTCAATCACCAGTAGCTTCCCGTTCCTTGGTACTAAACTTGCAATCATTGCTTCCATTGCTGCCGTACCAGAACCAGTGAGCAGAACTGCTGCAAAGCGATCGCTTTCTAGCTCGTACACTTTGAGTAATTTTTCTCGAATTGTAGTTTGTAGCTCTGTAAATTCAACTTCACGGTGACATAAATCAGGACGTAACAAAGCATTTCTCGTGCGATCGCTAAGATTGACGGGGCCGGGATTAAGTAAAATCATGACTAGAGATTGGGGATTGGGTATTGGGGATTGGAGTAGGGTTTTGGACTCGAAATTTCAAATTTCACTAAAACTTCCTATCTTCTTTTCCTTCTGCCTTCTCCTGAAAACCAATATGAGACATAAAACGTTGCAACACAGCTTCCGGAGATAGGTTAGGGCGTGGCAGATTTGCCAACGTTCCCGCCCGGATTTTCAAATGAGCGAATTTGGAACTAGAGTTATTATCTGCTGCAAACAAGGTATCTAGTAGTAAGGGGTCGTCTCCTGCTAAGGTTGTACTATAACCGCAGGCTTGAGCAATTTTGGCAAAATCAATACTAGCAGAAACTGTTGCTTGAGCACCTGTAGAATCATGGGCTTCATTATCTAAGAGTATGTGGAGTAAATTAGAACCGCCATAGGTACCAATGGTAGCAAAATTACCCATTCGCATCAAAGCAGCACCATCTCCGTCAATCACCACTACCTTTAGTTCCGGATGCACTAACGAAAGCCCTAAACCCAACGAGGAAGCGCAACCCATCGAACCTACCATGTAAAGATGATTGCTGCGATCGCAACAAGCAAAAAGTTCTCGTCCCGTATATCCAGTGGTTGCAATTAATACTGTATTTTGTTGTCGAGTGAGTTTAACAATCTTCTCTAGTGCTTGATAGCGGGAGATGCGTTGCTCTTGGTTGGCTGTAAGAAAACTTTTCTGCGTCGAACCGAGATTCTTTCCTTCATTGATGGGAGAACGAGTGGGAATAGAAGCACGTTTCAGAGCGTGGGGAGCCACAGTTGCCTTACGCATAATCAAGGCGTAAGGACGACATTCTTGGCTCATGTATGCGTTAGCGCGTTGTAAGACAGGTTCTATTTCTGCGGCTTCTGTAGGAAAGAATTCCCAAGGAACTGCTATTGTTTCCAGCAATTTATCTGTAATTTGTCCCATGAGTTCGTGTTGGGGTTCATCTTTGAGTTGAGGATCTCCCCGCAGCGTACAAATTAACAGTAATGGAATTCGGAATGTATAAGCAAGAGAAGTCAACGGGTTAACAGCATTGCCCAAACCAGAGTTTTGCATCATCACTACGGCTTTTTTACCACCAATTGTTGCTCCTGCCGCAGTTGCTAATGCATCTCCTTCGTTAGCTGAAGAGATATAAGTAAGTTGAGTGTCGTTAATAACGTAGTTGATAAAAGGGGTGAGAAAGGAACAGGGTACGCCTGCGTAAAATTCAAAGCCAAGCCTACGGGCAGCTTCTACAAATTGCTCTGCCTGAATCATTATCTATAACAACTCCCGATCAAATCCAACCTTGAAGGCTGGTATTTCTCAAAAAATCTTATCTCTGTTTTTGACTTTAACGAGCAACAGATCCAGGTGACTACCAAAGACAATCAACTTTTATGAGTGCGATCGCTTAATTTCTCAACAATGCTCGAAACCCTGCCTGATGAAAATGGATATCAACCAATTTCTAGCAAAATTGCCTGAGTAGTTACTAAACGAGTTCTGTTTGCTTCAAGCTAATCGGGTAGTTCAACAGCCCATAGATGATTTTGATCGGTAATCGAAGACAGAGCGATCGCAAAAGAAGTATCTAAAAAAACTTTAGTCATTGTCAGATGAAACTTCTCTATACAAATACCGATCAACTTTCTCTGACACTCTGGCTCTCCCTGTAACTGCAAAAATTTAGCAGTTTGAAGAAATGATTTGGGTTTTTGTTCGTTTGGTAAGATACTTTCAACGACAATTCACACCCTCGTACCTACAGCTAAGTTTGAGGGTGTTTCCAGTTGAAGGGCTGTGCCGTCAAATATGGCTTCGATCTCTTGAAGCATGATTTTTTTGGGTTGGGAACTGTGCTCAGTATAGCCTGACCATTACTATGGAGCTTGCAGGTAGTAGCTGGTGCGATCGCACTGTTGACAGCAGCAGTGATTTATTCTAGAAACAAAAAGGAACAAAATTATGCGAGCCTACAAGTTGAATGCTACTAATGATTCTATGGTTGAGGTTCGCGTCAAAGTTAAACTGACAAATGCCATAGACGAAGCGCTTGTGAGTCGAGGAATGCTCAATCCCAAATTGTAGGAATCAGCGACTTGTACCCAATCCAGAGCATCCCTATTATCCCGTAATGAGGATATAGCATGAATTACATGGCGGCATCATTTTTGTAATTGGAAAGCAAGGTCGAGGTCATCTAAGGAGTTAATATCTAGCCAGTGACCGCGAATATAAATAACTTTAATTGGTTTGCCTTGGGCAATTAAATAATTACACAAATCTGCTAAACTCATATTGTTAAAATCTGCTTGTTTTTGTAACTCATTTAGTGCTTCTTCTAACCATTGTCTGCCCTGACTGCGGAAGCGCAACATCCCAACCCAGCGTCCATTAAACTGCTGATCTTGTGTCTGCATGGCTTTGGAGATTTGCAGGAGATCGACATTTTGTCCAAACAAAGACAGTTCATCTGGGGCTGAACAATAGGCATAGTCAGGAGAACCACTCACTGATTTACTGTGCTTAACCGAATCGACGATAGTAACGATTTCTCCTGGACAGTCTAATAAATCTCGGAGGATGTAGCTTCTAAAAAGCAAATCACCGTAGACTACGAGCATATCATCGCTGAATTTGCCTTGGGCGCAAGCTAAAGAAGCTAATTCTCCTGTTGTTTCATACTCTGGATTCTGTATAACTTTAGTCCCAGGCACATCAATAGTTTCCGGTTTATATCCTGCAATAACGGTAACATTGTTAATAGCAAGTTTCTTAAATTTATCTACTAAATTTCTGAGTAAAGGTTTACCACCAATAGGTAACATGACTTTGGGCTTATCTAGTGTTAAACCGTGGAATTCCTCTCCCCTGGTAGCAGCGAGAACAAAAGCATGAGTGTGCTGACGTCCGTCAGAGAAGTAGCGTTTTTCCGCTGCTTGTAGTTCGTCTGCTCCCTGCAATCGAAAAATTTCCTTGAGTGGAGCAATATGATCTTCAATGTTGACTAAGGTTTCGCTAACTTGAACTTCTTTGGCGATCGCTTCCATGCTGGCAACGGCAGCACGAATCATGTGGTTTGCCCAAATTACCAAGCTAAATCCCGCTTGGCGAAAGACATCGGTTGGAGTGCTGTAATATTTTGTAGGGACAATCACTAAAGGAGAGCGCCCTGCCCATTCTTTAGCAAAGGCTAGCACTTGATCGGGACGAGATAATTTACTGTGAATGAGAATCGCGTCTGCTCCTGCTGCGTGATAAGCTTCCGCCCTACGCAGTGCTTCAGGTAAATCCCAGCCTGCAATTAGAGCTTCGACACGAGCAATGATGCAGAAATCTGCGTCTATTTGACTATCCTTACCTGCTTTGATTTTGCCGCAAAATTCATCGATATTAGCTAAAGGTTGACGGCTGCCATTGATAAAACTGTTGGTTTTTGGGAAAAGCTTATCTTCGATACAGACTCCTGCTATACCTCTTTGTTCTAGCTTGCGGACAAGACGTCGCATATTATTGAAGTTACCATAACCCGTATCTCCATCTAACAAAATCGGAATTTGGGTGATGTCGGACATAAACTCTAGCATATCGACAATTTGTGTCCAACTAGCTTCATTATTGTCTCTGACGCCAAATTGAGCAGACAAAGCTAACCCACTTGCCCAAATTCCCTTAAATCCAGCCTCTTCCACAATCCGGGCGCTAATGCCATTGTGGGCTTCCATGATGAATTCGAGTTGAGGCGATTCTAGTAATGCTCGTAATTTATTGCACTTGCTTGGTTGTGAACTTGCGACAACAGGTGCAGATAATTGTTTCATCTATGCTCCTAACTGAGGTAAAATCTCGTTCTCGGCACGTTTAATATCCTCTGGAAAATCAATTTCGATCCAAGATAAGCCAGTGATATCTTCGTACCCAAATACTTCCGGAGTTTCTAAAAGTAGATCCCGAATTACTTCTTCATAAGGTTCTTCATGTCGCTGGTTCGCAACATATTGTTCCGCACGCTCGGCAAGACGCAGGGCAACTTCATCCTCAAACCGAAAGAACCCTACTGATTCACCTGCGAAATCATATGCTAAATCTGGGGCAATTTGTTTGCGAAACTCTACCAAATAACCATCTCGAACACAAAGCTTAACTGGTTCTTCTCCTTGTTCAAAATCTTGATCCAGCAAGAAAGAGTTGGAAATGTTTGTTTTCACCAATCTTTCTAAGATTCGGCGATCATACAAAACATCTGCATCCATCAATAAAAGATGCTCACCGGATTTAAGGTGTTCTCGTAACGCCCAAAGGCTGATGATACTTCCTTGAGTGTAATCAGGATTATAAACAGTACTAACCCATTTTTGTGCTCCCCATGCTTGAATTTGATCCTGGATTTTTTCTGCTTGGTAACCCACAGCGATCGCTACTTCATCTACCTGCAAATCGCGCAGATAGTTCAAATGGCGCTCTAGTAGTGATTTGCCGTTAAAATTCAGCAAACATTTGGGTTGGATTTGCCCGTTCATTCCCAAGCGTCGCCCAACACCGGCGGCTAATATTAATGCCTTCATTGTGAAAGTTACCAAATGAGCTAGAAAATCAAGAATTTTAGAATTTTACAATGACAGTCTCTAGCTGCATACAAGGTTTATTAACAATTTATTAATTACTTCTTAATCTAAAAGAGTGCGATCGGGCAGGAAATAATAGTTAGTGAGTTCAAAGCCATGACTAGCAAGTACTTCACGCACTCCACTGCTTAATAATGCCGCAAGTTCTACTTCCCCCGCTCCTGATAACTCAGGATGGCAATAAATTTCTACCAACTCTGCACGAATCTGGGGTATTAATTCCAGCAAGTATTTCTCTGTGATGTTGCCAGTTTGCAGCAACCCATAAACTTTTTGTGTAAAGCTAATGCCTTGAGATTCTAGCAAATGTTCACCGTAATGACGCAATCGACCAAAAACTACCGACCAAACTAGTTTAGTCAGCATCTTACTACGGCTGTGCTTTAAATTTAGTCCTAGTTCCTCAAATGGCAGACGAATTGCTTTGATGTTAAACTCTGCTGCTAAGTCAGTTAATATACCCAGTACAACGGGATGCATATGCATATGCAAATGCCCATCGACATGGGAGAGTGGCAAACCAGTAGAGCGAAATTTTTCTAGTTGAGCGCGGATTTCCTGCCGTAGTTCTTCACGGGCTTTCCTGACAAATTGATAGCGCAACCCAGCTAGTAGAGAATCATTGAAAAAGTTACCTTCTTTATCAACCAAGTGAGGAATTTGCTGAGGTGGGAGGGCAGATTTTCCACACACTAGCACTAAATGCAGTCCCACTGCCAAGTTAGGGTGAGTGCGTGCTAAGGCAACTGCCTCATGAGCAGCATCGGCAGTCACCATCAGGCTAGTACTAGTCAACACACCTTCTGCATGGGCTTTGATAATTGCTTGATTGACACTACTGGAGAAACCAAAGTCATCACCATTGATAATGGCGAATTTCTTTGCTTGCATATATTTTTTGTTTTTAAGGTTCTGATAATTGGGCTGTCGAGTTTGACTTGCGCCAGGGTATAAGTTCAATCGTACTTAATGCAATTGTGGCAAGTTTGGGTACTAGTTGGGGGCGCAGTAGTTGTTTGTCAAATAGGCTCATTCGCCGAGCGTTTTCTTGCAAGCAAGTGGATAATAACAGTTCTGGGGTTAAATTATCCATCAAACTACTAGCACCAGTGGCAGTAAAACCCTCTTGTTTTTCTTCGTTAGAGCCAGTAAAAGCTTGAATCTTGTCTTGCAGCGCTCTGTTGTAATGCCACAAAGCGTTAATTCCACGCCACCAATTGCTTTTACCTTCCTGAATTTGCTGATAAGTTACCCAATTCACGAAGAACATAATATGACGAGCTTCTTCATGCAAAACTGCATCAAAGATTTCAAACAATGCTGCTGGGATGTAAGTTGCATAACGACGAGCCAGCCCGAATAAACCAAAAGCTAAGAAAGAATCGAGGCATTCACCAAAGCCAAAGTCAAGGAAGGCGGTTTTGATATTACTAGGAAGTACAGGCTCAGGAGGTTGGGAAATCTTAATCTCGTAATGATTGATGAGAAAATTAATTAGTCTACCGTGGCGATCTTCTTCCATCCCTTGCAGAGCGATCGCTTCTTGTAATAATGGATCACTGATTGTGTCTGCAAAGGCATTCACCATCACTCCGGCTTCTTGCTCTGTATTAAGTGCTTCTTTCCAAAAGGGAATGTTACGGAGGCTGGCGAGGGCGACAGTGTCAAGTTCTGGCCAAGGAAGTAGCTCAGGCTGGTACTCTAGATGACTTTCAATGAAGCTGTGGCAAAAGAGTTCTTTGTGTTCTTTGCTTCCTATTTCCATTGTCATGAGTCATTTGTAACTAAGTAAAAATCACTAACCAATCACTGATTGTGCTTTAGTAGTTGCTCTGGTGTGACGCTCTTTGAGGTAGGCGAAAAATTCACGTCCTTCACGTAGGCGACGCACTAACATTTGAGGATCACTGAGCATTTCACCAACAATTGGGATAATGGCTCTCGGACGAAAGTAGAAACGACGGTACATCACCTCAACTGCATCTTCAATTTCAGCAGCAGACAGATGGGGATATTGCAGCGTAGACATTTGAATTCCAGAGTTGGCAACTAGGGAATTGTCACTAAACCAACCCTGCTCTTGTGCTTGACGATAGAGTTCTGTTCCAGGATAAGGAGCAGCAATCGAAACTTGAATTGTATGAGGACTTAGATCGCAAGCAAAGCAAATCGTTTCCTCTATCGTTTCTTGAGTTTCATTGGGCAAACCAATGATAAATGTGCCGTGTACAGTAATGCCAAGTTTGTGGCAGTTCTCCATAAACTTGCGTGCTACCTCAAGCTTGATACCCTTTTTAATTCCGTCTAAGATTTGCTGATTACCCGATTCAAATCCTACTAGTAGTAGACGCAAACCGTTGTCACGCAGTTGTTTGAGGGTATCGTAATCTAAATTAGCGCGGGCATTGCAACTCCAGGTGAGCTTCAATCGCTTCATGTGTTCACTAATGGCGATCGCCCGTTGTTTATCAATTGTAAAGGTGTCGTCATCAAACATATATTCCCGCACTTTGTCGCCGAAGATGGCTTTAGCTTCTTCCATCTCGCGCCCAACCGCTTGGGGACTTTTATGTCGATACAAGTGTCCGCCTATTGTCTGAGGCCAAAGACAGAAAGAACATTTGGCTGGACAGCCTCGTCCAGTGTAAAAGGAAATGTATGGATGCAGCAAGTAGCCGATAAAGTATTTTGTCATATCCAAATCGCGGGCATAAATCGGCAACACGCTGGGCATAGAATCCCAATCGTGAATCAACGGACGGTCTTCGTTGTGGAGTATATTACCATTGCGATCGCGATAGCTTAGACCTTTAATTTCCTGCCAAGGTTTGCCTGCTGCCAGTTCTTTGCAGGTGTAATCAAATTCGTGGCGACAGACAAAATCAACTATTGGGTTTTCACGCAGTGTCTCCTCTGGCAACACTGCTACGTGTGCTCCAATTAAACCAATTACTGTATCGGGGTTTTGAGCTTTGATTGCCTCGGCACACTTGACATCATTAGGTAGTGAAGGTGTACTGGTGTGCATAATAATTAGCTCGTACTCTTTGGCAATTGCGAGTACATCTTCTACAGTTTGATTGTGTGGAGGCGCATCTACAAGCTTACTGTTAGGTACAAGGGCGGCAGGTTGTGCCAGCCATGTAGGATACCAGAAGGATGTAATTTCACGCTTGGCTTGATATCGGGAACCTGCACCACCGTCAAACCCATCAAAGGAAGGAGGGCTGAGAAACAAAGTTTTCTTCACTGGTATGTGTTCTCCGCAAGTTATGAATATTAAAAGACTCTGAAAAAGTTAATCAAAATATTCATATACGCCTATACATATTATCAGACATCACAGATACAATCCTAGACCATTTGTCAGATATCTTGACTGCTAATTTTGCACTAAAATAATATCTTCCTATCATTAATAAAAAACTAAATAGAATCCTCGAAGTTTTTATTAAATTGTTAATATCTGAGACAAAATTCTTAATTATGTTCTGTAAAAGAAAAGAAAGGAAAAATTATGCTCATAGAGATTCTATGTCAACACATTTATCTATAAGTTTTTTTAATGCAGTCAGAAAACTCGCTTTCATGCATATTTATAAAGTTGCAATTATATTTGACAACTATCCATAGGTATGATTCTACAAGAAATTTTCTAATACCAATTATCTGTGAAGCTGCATATTATTTTGACCCCTCCCAACCTCCCCTGGGTAAGGGGAGGTGCCGCAGGCGGTGGGGTTCTTTCTATGCGTCTTCAAATGGAAATGGTACAAGATGTTCGATAAAAAATATTTCGCTTTACTGATTTATGACTAGGTTAAGGAAAATAAAATTATTGTAAGATGTTGCGAACTTACTGGTAAATTTATGACAGAAACTACAAATAGTAGTCCCAATCAAATTTGCCCTGTAAATTCTTACAATGAATGGGATAAACTTGAGGAAGTTATTGTCGGTCGATTAGAAGGAGCAACAATTCCTTCATATCACGTAAGTGTGACTCATAATATTCCTAAAACTACAGCCAAACTATATCGGTTTTTTGCAGGACGTCGTTATCCTAATTTTCTTGTTCAGCGTGCTCAAAAAGAATTAGATGAATTTATTCATATTCTAAAATCAGAAGGTATTATAGTCCGTCGTCCAGAGATAACGAATTTTTCTGCTCGGTATCAATCTCCTAACTGGAAATCAAAAGGATTTTGTAGTGCTTGCCCACGAGATGGATTTTTAGTGATAGGAAATGAAATTATTGAAACACCAATGTCTTGGCGTTCAAGATACTTTGAAATTTATGCCTATCGCTCACTATTCAAAGAATACTTTAGACAAGGTGCAAAATGGACTTCTGCTCCCAAGCCACAATTACTTGATTCGCTTTATGACTATAACTTTACAGCACCTAAAAAAGATGAGCCAATACGATATGTAATCAATGAATTTGAACCTGTTTTTGATGCGGCAGATTTTGTACGTTGCGGTCAAGATATATTTGCGCTCAAAAGTAATGTTACAAATAGTTTGGGAATTACTTGGTTGCAAAGGCATTTAGGCGAAAAATACAAAATTCACGAAATTGAAACTGAATGCCGCACTCCAATGCATATTGATACCACTTTTATGCCATTAGCACCTGGTAAAGTATTAGTTAATCCCGAATATATTAATATTAGTAAGTTACCGAAGATTCTGAAATCTTGGGATATATTAATTGCACCTGAACCAGATCCTATTCCTGGATTTGTCGTATCCATGTGCAGCAAATGGATCAGCTTAAATGTATTAATGCTTGATGAGAAAAGAGTGATTGTAGAAAAATCACAAGAGTCTATGATCCAAGCTTTGAAAAACTGGGGTTTTGAACCAATAAAGTGTTCTTTTCTCAATTTTGCACCTTTTGGTGGCTCTTTTCATTGTGCAACGCTAGATATTAGAAGAAAAGGAGAATTGCAATCATATTTTTAGCCTTAAAACTTTTCTTCTAATTTTACTAATAACTGTTCAGGCACCACTAATTTACCATCTTTAGTTAATTGCATTCGCTGTCCTCGCCACTCAATTGTATTGCCAACCAAGCAATAGCACCAAATTACAAAGTCAATTAGATCCCATATGGGGATAAGCCACAGAAATTTTTTGGTAGCAGAATCGTTGAGGATTTTAACACCTACAACCCAACCCATGACTAAGCGCATCATCCAAGTTATAAACATGACAATCCAGCCTAGTATTGATTTTTCTGTGGTAACTAGTAGTAACATACTGATGATGGTACCGTAGGTAAAAATTAATCCGAAATAACCCCAAGGGCGAGAAATTCGCGCACAGCGCGCCCAACGAATCTGGCGATTGATAGAATCAGCTAACTTGGTGGTTGCCAATACATGTTCAACTACATAATCGGAAAGTAAAACTTTGTAGCCTGCTTGGGCTGGGAGATAACCAAGTTGAAAATCGTCTGCAAGATAATCTGCGATCGCCTCTAATCCCCCAATTTCTTCTAGTACTTGTTTGCGAATCACAATAGTAGAACCAAGGGCAAATTTTATACCTTCTAGTCTGTTACTTACTAAAACGCCTGCATGGAAATCAGTCGCCGTGCCAATGGCTTCCAGAGTTGTGATCCATCCTTGTGCTGAAGAACGATACAGACAGGTAACGACACCTACTTCCTTGGCTTGGAATGGTTGAATAACTCGTTGCAAATAGTCACTCGTGACTTTGATATCACTATCAGCAATCAGCAGAAATTCATGTTTAGCAAAGGATACAGCATTTGCTAAATTGCTGACTTTCAAGTTTGTACCAATGGTGCGCTCGCTAACTACTAACTGAATATCTATTTGAGGAAAGTCATCGATAATTTGCTTCACCACAGCAATACTACAGTCTTGCCAATCACGAACACTAAAAATAATTTGATAGGTTGGGTACTGCTGTTGGCAAAAAGAAGCCAAATTTGTGTAAGCATCAGCATCCAAGCCACAAATAGGCTTTAAAACTGTAATGGGTGGGCAAAAATTTGTAGTAACAGGATGGGGATGTTTGAAAAAGGCGATCGCTGCATAAATTGCATAAGAATAAAACCAAATAGCCACTAGACAAAGAACTAGTAGCAGAAACTGAATGATGGTTAAATTGAAAATGCTCAAGCAAGCAGGTTCAATAGTTCCCATTGAACAGGGTATAAAAATGGTAGATGACTAATACTTAAGTCGATAATTGTGACACTATTAATATTTTATTATTGAGATAGTAAATTACCCCTGATGTGGTCGAAATACCTGACGAAAACCAAAATAGGCGATCGCATCTTTCATATTGGAGACAAAACGATTCAGCGTACTCATGCGAGTATCGGTAACATATTCTAAAGTTAGGACAATGCGCTCTTCATTATTACCTAGAGGTGTGACTCGATGGTATAGTTTATCGCCGTTAAATAATACAAGCGTACCTGGAGTTAAGGCTTGCGATCGCCTTTGTGTCTCCCGATTCGGTATATCACGGTAAAGTTGATATTCCAGCTTGCTTGTCGAGCGATCAACTAAGCCGAGCAACACCGTGTAGCGCTTTCCCTGATAATAAGAGGTATCGTAGTGATACTGGATGTGATCCCCAGGCTCAGTATAATAGTACAGAGCGTAAGCGTGGGGATCGCTATCAGGACAGAAAAGAAGTTCTTCTAGTGTGATTTGCTTCAAGAACTCGACTAAGGCAGGCAGTTGATACAACTCACCAAAAGCCGGAGCCAGGTTATCCAGACTGAATTTACTGATACTGCCGCCCTTTTTATGATTGGGTATATAGTTGCGGTTAATAACAGTTTGTAAAGATGGCAACAGAGCAAGTAATTGTTCAAGGATAGTCTGAGGCAAAAAGTTTTCTACTACCAAGAATTCATTTTGAGCTTGATACTCAGCTTGAAGTTTTGGGCGATCGAGTACTTTTGTAACTTTATGGAGTTCAGTTTGCAGCTGCTCCATTGGTGGTGTGATGATATTTTTGCAGTCGTAATATAATTACACACAAAAGCTGACGCTGGCAAGTTCTACCAGTTTAAGATTTGAAAATTTGAGCGTGGATGTATTATAGATCAGCTTGGTAGAGACTTCAGGGAAAAGTAGAGAAGCATTCATAATATTAACTCTCAATTATCTTACCGCAAAATCGAAGGATAAAATTGAGATACAAATCAAGTATCACAAATAGCTAAATGGCAAAACACCGCTTTCATGATGCAGTTAAGATAGCTCTGGAGAAAGAAAGATGGACAAATTACTGCTGAACCCTACCAGATGAGTATTGGAGATGTAGACTTTGAAATAGATTTGGCAGCAGAAATGTTAGCTGCCGAACGAGCAGGTGAAAAAATAGCAGTTGAAATTAAGAGTTTTATTGGGCGCTCAAGTGTATCAGAATTCCACACAGCCCTTGGGCAATTTATCAATTATCAATTTGCTCTTGAAGAATTTGAACCGGAACGCAAACTTTATTTGGCAGTGCCTGAGTCAATCTATAACTAATTTTTTCAGCGTCGTTTTATACAGTCAATGATTACAAGAACTCATATTCGTTACTGGTTTACGATGAAACACAGGAGGTGATTGTTCAATGGCTATAGAGCAGTATCGTCAAATTATTCAACAGTTAATTCTAAAACGGGCAAAAAGAGGTTTATCACAAGAGGGCATGGAAACACAAGTCATTTTAGATACAGAGCGTGATCAATACCTCTTGCTACATACAGGCTGGCGCAGAAATCGTCGCACACATGGATGCAGTTTGCATCTTGACATCAAAGATGGCAAAATCTGGATTCAGCATGATGGCACAGAAGCTGGTATTGCGACACAACTCTTAGAATTAGGTGTATCAAAAGAAGATATTGTTTTGGCGTTTCACTCTCCTCATATGCGCCAATTTACAGAGTTTGTAAGCAATTGAACGTTATTGCTTTTTCAGCAACGCCTACACAAGGCAGTTTCTAAGAACTTCTTACACCACGAAGTTAAATAATGAAAAAGAGCATGGGCATTGGGATAAAAAATTTTTCCCGACACCCTCTTTCAAGTCAGCTATTCACGCCCGGTTTTGGCACAAACCTTGCTATGAAAATACCTCTTTCTGTTCCCTGTTCCCTATTTTCAAGTAAGTACCTGATGTAAGGTATCTAGTAACTCTTTAGCCGTGTAGGGCTTAACCAAAAATGTGCTGGCATGGGCGGCTTCTGCAAGTTTGCTATTCATTATCAATCCACTAGAAGCAATCACTTTAACATCCCGATTGATTTTTTTGAGCATTTGGATTGCATTTTGCCCATCCATAGCCGGCATCATCATATCCATTAACACTGCCTTAATGTCATTTTTGTGCTGAATGTATAAGGCGATCGCTTCTATTCCATCACTAGCGGTGAGAATTTTATAGTTATGTTGTTCAAGTAAAGTTTTAGTAGTTTCTCGAATTGGAGCTTCATCATCCACAACGAGAATTAATTCCCCTGCCCCAGCACGCAATTCTGAGTCTTCCACGGGCAAGGCTACAGACGTATTCACCGCAGGCAAAAATACTTTAAATTGGCTACCTTCTCCAACTTGGCTCGACACGGTGATAAAACCATTATGGCTTTTGACAATACCCATTACCGTCGAAAGTCCCAATCCTGTTCCTTTGCCAATCTCTTTAGTTGTAAAAAATGGTTCAAAAATTCGGTCTATAATTTCTGGAGAAATGCCACTTCCTGTGTCTGCAACAGTAACCACAATGTAGGAGCCAACTTTAGCCTCCATATTCATGAGCGTGTAGTTTTCATCAATCAAAATATTTTTGGCAGAGAAACTTAAATTACCACCATTTGGCATCGCATCACAAGCATTGACGCAGAGGTTGATAAAGACTTGATGCAGTTGGGCGGCATTGGCAGAAACTGCATCAAGTTCTTCGGGGATATCCGTATAAACTTTGATAGATTTTGGAAACGTTTGCTTAAGAAACTTTTCAATTTCTAACAGTATGTGCCGAACTTGTAGCAGAGTCATTTCTCCTTCTGCACCACGTGCAAAATATAGAATCTGCTTGACTAAATCACTTCCCCGCCTGGCATTATTTTCTACTATTTCCAACAGTTCCTGATTGAGTGGATCTAGATTAGATTGTTTATATAGCAAAAGTTGAGACGCTGCTAAAATTGGTGTCAAGATATTGTTGAGATCGTGGGCGATGCCACTGGCAAGATTACCAAGACTCTCTAGACGTTGAACTCTCAAAAACTGGGCTTCAATTTGTTTTTTTTCTGTAATGTCGGTATTGACAACTAAAATTGATGTTGGTGAACCCTGTTGATCATATATATATGTCCACCGACTAGCAACAATGATTTCTTTTCCATTTTTGGCAATTTGGCGTAACTCGCCCCACCACTCTCCTTTGTTGGTTAAGGCTTTCTTAACTGCTTCAAGTTGTAGTCTAGCTTCTTTATACAAAAGTTGATTAGCATTTTTACCGATGACTTCTGCTGCTGCCCACCCGTAAATTCTCTCTGCTCCTTGGTTCCAAAACAGGATCTGGTGTTCTAGATCGCGCACAACGATCGCATCGGTTGCAATATTTAGTAGGGCTGCTTGTTCGCGGATTTTCTCTTCTGAGCGTTTGCGTTCACTAATATCGAAGGATACTCCTACAAAGCCGATCGCTTTTCCTTGCTCATCGTTCATCACAGTTGTAGATGCCCAGACAAGAATCAGACTACCATCTTTGCGCTGTAGCAAAACTTCTGCATCAGCTCGACAATTTTGCCTTAAAGATGCAAAAGTTTGTGCTAGCAACAGCTCTTGTCCAGGAGGTGTTAAAACTTCTATAATTTTTTTACCTATAACCTCATTTGCTGTCCACTGATAAAGAGTTTCGGCAAAGCGATTCCAGTAAGCAATTCGCCCCTCCATATCTGTGTAAATCACAGCGTTGCAAACTTGATTGAGCAAGTTTGCTTGGAAGCTAATTTCCTGTTCGGCAAGTTTGCGATCGCTAATGTCACGAATAATTGCCAGTAAACCAGTCTGTGCGCCATTTTCATCTTTCAGTACACTAACTGATGACTCAACGTATATTTCTTGCTTATTTTTTTTGATATGGATATTTTCACCTTGCCAGAAGCCTAATGTCGCCAAGGAATTGTACGCAGCCTGCTCATCTTCTTTCCTCAGCCAACGATACTGATGAGATGTTTCCAATTTTTGACCAAGCATTTCTTCAGCCTTCATACCATATAGCTGCTCTGCTGCTTGATTCCAATATGTAACGCAAAATTCGGGATCAATCGCAATTACCGCTTCTTTCACCTGAGATAAAACATTAGCCTGAAATTTGATGCGTTCTTCTGCTAACTTGCGATCAGTAATGTCGGTTGTAATTGTCGTGGTGATCCAACAATTTGCTGTTTCATCCCTGCGGGATATTAACGTAGCTGAAAGTAATCGCCAAGAGCCGTCTTTATGGTGAAATCTGTACTCGAAAGTAATAGTACGCTCGCTAATGATTGCCTCATTGATTTGTGGCAATATAGCTGCCAAATCTTCCGAAGCGATACGCGAGTGCCACAATGACTGATCTGCTACTAATTCTTCAGGCGTGTAGCCAAGGATTGTTTCACATCCGGCAGAAACATACTCATATTCATAGTTTAGTAAATCTCGATCAGCATATACTCGTGTACTGTTGATGGCAGCGATCGCACTATTAACAATATCGCTCAACTTGGATTTAGAGGCTTGCAAGGCTATTTCTGCACTTTTGCGATCGCTAATATCCGTGGCGAATCCCTCAACTGCAATTAAATCTTCTGCTTGTGAGTAAATTCCCACCGCTCGATCCCACAACCACCGCTCTTCGCCATTCGCCGTGATGATGCGGTAATTGACGGTGAGGCGCTCTTGCCGCTCTAGCAAACTGACTGTTGCTTGTTTGCGGATGCGCTCCCGATCATCTGGATGGATAATATCAGCATAAGCAATTCTCCCACCTTGGTAAAAATCAGCAGGATGATATCCTGTTAGCTCTAAACATCCCTCGCTGGCAAATTCAAAGGTGTAATTTTCATCTATCTGACATCGGTAAGCCATGCCAGGTAAGTTACTCATCAAGGTTGAAAGGGTGCGTTGGCTTTCTTGCAGAGCAACTTCTACTTGTTCGCGATTGCCTGTGACTAATGCAACGGGGGCAAAAATTCTCCAAATTTTTGCTAGCAGCATAGACGCACGTAGTCTGCCTTCTCTTAAAGTAGCTGCCACTCTAACAGCATTCACCGAACTTTTGAGCTTTCTGTTGATTTTCCCTAACGACGCTCCTGCACTGTCGTCAACATTGCAATCCAAATCTATTGTTTTTATAGAATTGGCTTTTGGATGAAAGGGATTTTCCTCCAATGCCTGCTTGTCAATTCTAGATTTTGCTAATTCCTGCCGTAGGAGGACAATTTCATCTATTAACTGTTGTTTTGTCTTAGCCTGATCCTGCACGGGCTTGCCCTTCATGGATTGAGAGTAAGTGGAAGACTCGGCATTGAAACAGTAGATATTGATTGGATGCAGTGGGCTAATTTACATAAAGCTAATTTCACCCAAAACTCCTGAGATAATAGATTTTACATTATACTATGCTTTACTTATTTAGATATTACATTATGTAATGTATTATATTTTTCAAAGCAAATTTAGTAAAAATTTTAAAAATCACAGGAATTTAGAGCAATCCTAAGAATAAATTTAATTTTGGGGAATTTAGTTACAAAAGATTGATTTCTTAACTATTATCTCACTAGTGCAATGACTTCTCCACAATCTCCTACACCTGCTGTGTGTACTTAACCAACCTAAAGTCAAGATAAACATACTAACATCTGTCTAGATGACAGACTACTCTTTTTTAGTGTTGATAAACACAACATTAGTTGGCAACAATGTGGGGCTGATTCAATATATTGAGTTTATAAGGCAATATGTAATTATTACTGTTGCTATGGTTGATATCAAAAAAAGAGGTGGAGTAGAACTTCATTGCCCAATTACTTTCAAAATTGTTAAAGTCCCAATCCTAATTACCTTGCTGCATATGCAGTAAAATTTAGCTTGAAAGTCGAGGTTAAATCAAAGCTTTAATACTTGATTAAGATTGGTTAAGCACTGACAAGTAAATTTTTCATTCATTAGGTAGTCAAGCAGCAAATGAATAGAGAGCTTAAACATTTTCAGTAACTTTGAGTAGCAAACATCTCTGGCAGGCGGTGCAACTGAACTAAGTAGAGTATTTTATTCTATAGTTTCATGTTACAACTTTATGACTTTGACTTTTTCATCATTAGCAATGCCAATTTAGCCAGAAAAGATTGTTGTATTATGTCCTTATTAATTCTTATTGTCGATGATGATCCAGCAGTTCGTTATGAAGCGAGTTCTTCTCTAGAGAAGTTCGGTTACTCAGTTATTACTACTGAGGATGGGCAAGAAGCATTAAATATCATTGAGGAGTACCATCCGAACTTAATTGTCACTGATATTAGTATGTCTGAGTTAGATGGTTACCAGTTAATTCGCTGGGTGCGTCAACATCCAAAATTTCGTATATTGCCCGTAGTTTTTTTAACAGCAAGGGTAGATGCCCAAAAGCGAATTCTAGGCTATCAGCTAGGGGGTGATGCGTGTTTACCTAAACCATTTGAATTAAGTGAACTATATGCTGTAATTCGCAATTTGCTGGAGCGATCGCAACTAATGCTATGGGAGTGGTGTTTAGGAATGCAACAGCAAAGTATGGAAAGACAAATTACTTCTGTCGATCTAACATATCAGATTTCTTTAGAACATCAAGAACAAATTCCTCAGGCAAATTCAATAGAGCAAATCTTTTTAACTCGCAGAGAAAGAATGGTTTTAAGATTTTTGATACAGGGCAAATCAAATTCTCAAATTGCTACTAGCTTGTATCTCAGTCGTCGAACTGTAGAGAAATATGTCAGTAATTTACTAGGCAAAACCGGAACAAATAATCGACTAGAGCTTGTACAATTTGCCATGAAAAATAATTTAATCAATCCATAATTAATTATTGATTGCTAACTGTGGTATTGATTTATAGAGGTTTTGAACTTCTATAAAATTTTAATAATCAAATTTATAGTAAAGACAAAATTCTTAGTTATGTATAATTAATATTATTGTGATAATATATGATTTTAATATTTTGTAATTAATTATAATCAATTCAATATAAATAAATTCAAAAATAAAATTCCGACTCCTCTAAGAAGTCGGAATTTTTATAAGTAGGTTTTAAACTTAACCTAGTTGTTATATAATTCAGTATTTATTTAATAATTAGCAATAATATACGTAAACTTACCTAGTTTATTGGGTAAAAATGCTATGTAAATAATATAAATCAGTGTTTATATTGATTGATAGCTGGCTGAATATTAATTTTGACTTCATGCAAACTGACGTGTTAAGCAGCTAAAAAATAATTTTAACAATCCAAAGAGAATTAAAAATTTAACTAGTAGCTATTTTGCAAGATATAGCTTTGATAGATTCTGCCGCATTAATTACTGAAGCAGAAATGATAAAAGAACAAAACGAAAATCATTCATTAATAAAACGCATCGGTCAGTTGCTGTTAATTTTACTAGCTGCCATGGGTTTATCCAATTTTTTGCTATTTCGATTTAGTTCTAAAAATTCTACACCAGTTGCTCCAAATAGTAACCCCGCGATTATTGGCGTTACAGGCTTAGGGCGTTTAGAACCAGAAGGAGAAGTCATTCATCTATCTGCCCCGACTTCAATCCAAGGTACACGAGTGAAGCGAATCTTGGTGAAAGAAGGAGATAAGGTGCAACTAGAACAAGTAATTGCGATTTTAGATAACTATGAATCTCGCCAAGCTGCCTTAAATAGAGCCAAACAACAAGTCAAAATTGCCAAAGCTCGCCTAGCAAAGGTAAAAGCGGGAGCTCAAACAGGAGAAATTGCTGCTCAACAAGCAACAATCGCTCGACTCGAAGCCGAATCGCGTGGAGAAGTTGCCGCTCAACAAGCAGCGATCGCTCGACTCGAAGCCGAGTTAAGCAATGCTGAAGCAGAAAACCGACGCTATCAGGAACTATACCAAACTGGGGCAATTTCAGCTTCTGCAAGAGACAGCAAAAGACTACCGATGGAAACAGCTCAACAGCAGCTCAATGAAGCCAAAGCAACTCTAAAGCGTACCATAGCAAGTTATCGAGAGCAGATCGCTCAAGCAAAAGCCACTCTTAATCGGATTGTTGAGATTCGCCCTGAAGATATGCAATTAGCTCAAGCAGAAGTTGATGATGCGATCGCCCAAGTTCAACAAGCAGTAGCAGATTACAATTTAGCCTACGTGCGCTCTCCCATCACTGGCAAGGTTTTAAAAATTCATACCCGCGCTGGAGAAATTGTTAGCAACCAGGGCATTGCCGAGCTTGGTAAAACTAACCAGATGTATGTAGTGGCAGAAATCTATGAAACAGACATTAAAAAAGTACGTATAGGTCAACAGGCTACCATGTCTAGCGTAGCTTTTCCAGGCGAAATCCAAGGAACAGTTAGCCAGATTGGTTTACAAGTTAGCAAACAAAATGTTTTTGATGTTAATCCACTAGCAGACACTGATCAAAAAATAGTGGAGGTGAAAATTCGGATTTCCAACCCAGAAGATAGCCAGCTAGTTGCCAGGCTAACTAACTTACAGGTACAAGTCATGATTCACATCTGAAGTACTAACACTTCTACAATTCCTATCCTCAAAAACTTAAACAATGATTCTCAAGATTCCCCTAGCTTGGCTACAACTAGCCCACCAAAAAGTTCGCTTTCTAGTGACTTTAAGCGGTATCGCCTTTATCGTCATTCTTTTATTTGTACAACTAGGTGTACAAGATGCCCTTTATGCAAGTGCTACATATTTACATCAAAATTTACGAGGAGATTTATTTTTAATTAGTTCTCAATATAATTCTTTAACCTCCCAGCACAGTTTTTCTCGTTCTCGTTTATATCAGGCTCTCGGCTTTAACGGTGTAGGATCAGTCATTCCTTTATACCTTCAATTTGCTAAGTTAAAAAATCCTGTTAATGGACGTAAATTTCCAATCTATGTTATTGCTTTTGATCCTGGAAAACCAATTTTTAACTTACCAGAAGTTAATCAGAATATCAAAATAATTCAACTTCCTGATATTGTTTTATTTGACCGATTATCTCGTACAGAATTTGGCCCAATTACTGAAAGTTTTGAACAAAATAAACTTGTAATTATTGAGATATTTGGCTATAACAAATCAATAGGTTACAGAGTGAAAGTAGGAGGTTTATTTACTCAAGGCCCTTCCTTTGGAGTTGATGGCAATTTAATTATGAGTTATTCAACTTTTTTAAGGACATTTCAAGAGCGTCGAGCAGAACAGATAGACATAGGTTTATTAAACCTTAAACCAGGTGCTGATATTCAAAAAGTTTCTGCTAATTTGTCAGATTACTTACCTAAAGACGTCAAGGTTTTTAATCGTCAGGAATTTATTCAGTTTGAAAAAGATTTTTGGTCTAGACGAACACCCATTGGTTTTGTCTTTAGTTTAATGGTGACAATGGGATTTGCAATTGGTATTGCGGTTGTTTATCAAATTCTTTATAGTAATATTTCCAATCACTTAGCAGAATATGCTACTTTAAAAGCCGTAGGTTTTAAAAATAACTATCTATTGAATGTAGTATTTCAGCAATCATTATTATTAGCTGTTTTAGGTTATATTCCCGGATTTATAGTTACTTTGGATATATATAACTTAGCTAATAAAGTTACTCGTTTACCAATTTTTATGAGTAGTGATAAAGCTCTAATCGTTTTAACAGCAACAATTTTAATGTGTTCAATTTCCGGACTTTTTGCCATGAATAAATTAAGAGCCGCAGATCCAGCTGATATTTTCTAATCTTAATATATGCAATTATTCCCATCTCTTCCAGACCAGTATGTTGTAAATATTAATAACCTCAATCACTACTTTGGTCAAAAAAAATTACAGCATCAAATTTTATTTAACATTAATTTGAAAATAAAATATGGAGAAATTGTAATTATGACTGGGCCATCAGGATCGGGAAAAACCACACTATTGAGTTTAATTGGCGGTTTACGTTCCCTTCAACAGGGAAGTATTAAAGTTCTAAATCAAGAGCTAAACGGGGCTAATAATGACCAATTAGTAAAAATACGTCGGCATATTGGCTACATTTTTCAAGCTCACAACTTATTAGAATTTTTAACTGTTCGACAGAACGTCCAAATTTCACTTGAACTGCATAAAGAAATTTCTGAACGAGAAGCCCGCTACAAATCAGAAGCCATACTCCAAGCAGTAAAATTAGGCGATCGCGTCAATTACTATCCTCACAATCTTTCAGGAGGACAAAAGCAACGAGTAGCAATTGCCCGTGCTTTAGTAAGCCATCCCAAATTAATTTTGGCTGATGAACCTACCGCAGCTTTAGATAGTAAAACAGGTAGAGATATTGTAGAGTTAATGCAGCAATTAGCTAAAAAACAGGAATGTGCAATCTTAATGGTGACTCACGATAACCGCATTCTAGATATTGCTGATCGCATTATTCAAATGGAAGATGGTCAGTTAATTAGTAATAAGAAAATTAATTAATTTAAGTCGTCATTAGTCATTGGTTACTGGTTATTAGTTAAGAGTAAAGATATCATTAATATTCTTAAAATATTTACTGTTATTATCAGCCATCTAACTTATTTTATAGAAATTTAATCACAATAAAATTCCACAACAAAGGTTGAAAATACCTCTTTCTTATTCCCTATTTTCTGTTCCCTGTACTCCGTTCCCTATGTTCAAATGACTGCTCTTAAAATTGATGCTGCTCTCGCAAATTTACAACAAGAGGTTAACAATTGTGAGAAGGTTCTAAGTCAGCTGATACAGACAAAAAAAAAGAGGCTTGAGAAATCAATGGAGATTAAAAAACTCAACTCCCAACTGCAAAAAAGTCCTATAGCCATTATTGGGATAGCTTCTTTATTCCCACAATCTAAAAATTTACAGGAATACTGGGAGAAGATTCTTCACAAAGTTGATTGTATTACTGATGTACCCTCTTCACGTTGGGATGTAGAATCTTACTACGATCCAGATCCTAAAGTACCTGACAAAACCTACTGTAAAAGAGGTGGATTTCTCCCAGAAATCGATTTCAATCCGATGGAATTTGGGCTTCCTCCCAATATTCTCGAAGTTACGGATATTTCGCAGTTACTGAGTTTGGTTGTAGCAAAACAAGCTCTAGAAGATGCAGGTTATGGTTCATCTAGACAGTTTAATCGAGAACGCACTGGAGTTATTCTGGGTGTAGCTCTGGCAAGACAACTTAGCGTGCCACTATGTAACAGATTACAATATCCCATTTGGGAAAAAGTTCTCAAAAGTAGTGGATTATCCGATAAGGATACGCAAAAAATAGTCGAAAAGATGAAACTAGCATATGTAAATTGGGAAGAAAATGCCTTCCCTGGGATGCTAGCTAACGTAGTCAGTGGCAGAATTGCCAATCGCCTAGATTTGGGAGGAATGAACTGTGTGGTGGATGCAGCCTGTGCTAGTTCATTTGGTGCTCTCAAAATGGCTGTTAGCGAGTTGAACGAACGTCGCAGCGATATGATGCTGACTGGAGGAGTTGATACTGACAACTCGATTCTTGCTTATATGTGTTTTAGCAAAACACCTGCTGTCTCACCAAGCCAGAATACCAAGCCTTTTGATGATGATGCAGATGGGATGATGCTAGGTGAAGGCATTGGTATGATAGTACTGAAGCGCCTTGAAGATGCCGAACGAGACGATGACAGAATCTACGCAGTCATTAAAGGAATTGGCACCTCTAGTGATGGAAAGTATAAAAGTATCTATGCACCCCGTCCAGAAGGACAGGTGAGAGCATTGTGTCACGCCTATGAAGATGCCGGATTTTCGCCTCTTACTGTCAGTTTAGTAGAAGCACACGGCACGGGTACTAGAGCGGGAGATGTAACAGAATTTACAGCTTTAAAAGAATTTTTTAGCGAAAACAACTCTAATACTCAACACATTGCGCTTGGAAGTGTTAAATCACAGATAGGACATACAAAAGCTGCAGCTGGTACAGCTAGTTTGATTAAAACTGCTCTTGCCCTACACCATAAAGTATTGCCGCCTACAATTAACATTACTAAGCCAAACTCGAAATTTAATATAGAAACTTCACCTTTTTATTTAAATACAGAAACTAAACCTTGGCTGTGCAGTGATGGTGGAGCAAGACGAGCAGGCGTGAGTTGTTTTGGTTTTGGTGGTACAAATTATCATGTTGTGATGGAAGAATACGAAAGCGAACATCATTTCGGCTACCGTTTACACAGTACTCCCCAATCAATACTGTTGTCTGCATCCACAACAAAGCAGTTGTTGATTCAATGTGAAGACATTCTGCAAAAATTGCAATCTAGTGCCAAAGATAAATGTTATTTAGAACTAATTGAATCTAGTAAATCTCTAGAAATTCCTCTTACTGATGTAAGAGTGGGGTTTGTCGTAGATTCTTTAGCAGAGGCTTGCGACTCGTTGCAGATAATCATTGATTGGCTCAAGAAATGTCAGGAAAGTGAATCATGGAATCTGCCCCAAGGAATTTACTACCGCAAAACTGGCATTGCTTTGAATGGAAAAGTAGTTGCTTTGTTTTCAGGGCAAGGCTCGCAATATTTAAATATGGGCAGGGAACTTGCTATTAACTTTCCTTGCTTGCGACAAGCCTACAGTTATATGAACGGGTTTTTGCATCAAGATGGTTTGCCACTGATTTCAGACATTGTTTTTCCTCCACCTGGATTTGATGCTGCGACAAGACAAGTTCAAAGCGAAGTATTACAGCGTACTGAATATGCTCAACCCGCGATTGGAGTTTTTAGTGTTGGCTTATACAAAATTTTACAACAAGCCGGGTTTAAACCTGATTTTGTCGCCGGGCATAGCTTTGGAGAATTGACAGCACTTTGGGCTGCTGAAGTATTAAGCGATGAAGATTACTTTTTTCTAGTCAAAGCCAGAAGTCAAGCTATGGCGATGCCCAAAAATCTCAATTTTGATGCGGGAGCCATGCTCTCTGTAAAGGGTGATGTGAGTGGGGTAAACCAAGTAGTAAAGAATTTCCCTCAAGTTACGATCGCTAATTTAAATTCTAAAAATCAGGTGGTGCTAGCAGGTGTTAAGCCGGAAATAGCCCAAGTGCAACAGATTTTGAATCAGCAAGGATATTCTACTGTTTTATTGTCTGTATCCGCGGCTTTTCATACACCACTTGTTAGTCGAGCACAAAAACCTTTTGCTCAAGCAATTGAAGCAGTTACCTTCAAAAACGCCAAGATTCCTGTTTACAGCAATGTCACAGGCAAACGCTATCCTACCGAACCCCAAGCGATCAAAAATATTCTCAAAGAGCATTTGATCAACCCGGTACGCTTTCAGCATGAAATAGAAAATATCTATGCCGATGGTGGCTGTATCTTTATTGAATTCGGGCCAAGGAACATTTTAACAAACTTGGTGAAAGATACTCTCGGCGACAAACCCCACCTCGCCGTCGCCCTAAATGCCACAAGCCAAAAAGATAGTGATCGCTTATTCAGGGAAGCCGTCATGCAGTTGCGTGTAGCTGGTTTACCTTTAAAAAACCTAGATCCTTACCAGCGATCGCCTAAAGTAGTTGAGTCTGAAGATAACAAGATATTGAATGTTCGTTTAAACGGTACGAACTATGTAGCCGAAAAAACGAAAATAGCTTTTGAAAACGCTTTAAAGGATGGGCAAAAAGTCAAAGTTCATACTAGCAACTCAGAAGTCAAATCTGTGACTGATTCTATAGTGCTAACTCCACCAGCTTGTCAAAGCAATGGACATTTACAGAAAAATGGGCATCAATTAAAATCCCCTCGCACTCCATCTGAAATGAAAATTGCCCCGATCTCAACTTTATCCACATCCAATACATCAATTTCCGTTCAACAAGCTTTTGAACCGAAGATGCAAAAAACACCAAATTTAAATTACCAAAGTCTTTTTGCCAGCTTAGAGTCTAGCCTCAAACAGTTTCATCAACATCAAGATGAAATTTTGCGCATTCACGAACAGTTTCTTAACCATCAGATAGAATACGGCAAAACATTTTGCCAGTTAATGGAACAGCAGAATTTATTGTTTGTAAACGAAAATGCTACTCAGCAACAATTAGAAACAAAGTTAGCTGTACTTGAAAGTTCAGAACGCAGTATCAATAAGTTTCAAGCTTATCAAGATGAAACTCTACGCATTCATGAAGAATATCTCAAGCATGAGAAGGATTATACCAAAACTTTCTGCCAACTGATCCAGCAACAGTATGAGATCCTAATCAATAGCGACTCTAAAGTTTCAGATGTTGGCAATCGTGATAGTCCTGCAATTATATCCACAGTCAAAGAAAACGATCCTATCAAACAGGATAGTACTGTTCCGCCCGCAGATCCATCGGTTGCTATACCTACTAATGGACATTCGAGCAGCCCAGAACCATTTTTAAGTAATGGTTCTAATCATAGCTCCGATCAAGTTTGGGAAAATATGGTGGCAGTTGCCGCCAGGCATAAAAGCGACTTTCTCAAAGATATACAGCTTGAGTCAACAGTAGCGATCGCTCCTCCAACACAGGTAAGCATTGATGTTGCCGAATTCAGTCAAAGCCTGCTCAACATCGTTAGCGAAAAGACGGGTTATCCAGCTCAAATCTTAGAGTTAGAGATGGATATGGAAGCAGATTTGGGAATTGACTCGATCAAACGTGTCGAAATTCTAGGCACACTGCAACAGCGATATCCTAATTTGCCCCAAGCCAATCCTGATGAACTAACACAACTACGTACCCTTGCTCAAATCGTTGACTATATCAAAACTCTGGTACAAGAAAGCGATCGCACATCTACCATAGCTACTGATTTTGAACAGTCGCAGGTCATATCAAGTCCAACTCATGACCTATCATCAGAATATATCCGTATTCCCGCCTCTGGTTACGTCTGTGTCAATCCAAACAATCAGTCTTTGTACGAGCGCGATCTAAATATTTCCTATCCTACTACCAGCAATGCTTTAGAGGTAGTTCAGGAAGAGGCAGATGAACAAACCCAATTATCGGCAGCGATCGCTCCTCCAACACAGGTAAGCATTGATGTTACCAAATTCAGTCAAAGCCTGCTCAACATCGTTAGCGAAAAGACTGGTTATCCAGCTCAAATCTTAGAGTTAGAGATGGATATGGAAGCAGATTTGGGAATTGACTCGATCAAACGCGTCGAAATTTTAGGCGCACTGCAACAGCGATATCCCAATTTGCCCCAAGCCAATCCTGATGAACTAACACAACTATGCACTCTTGCTCAAATCGTTGAGTATCTGCAACTATCTCTCGTAGGCTCGGCTGAAAAAAAAAACGCTGAAAGTATAGCTTTACAACAGCAACCCAGTCTAGCTCACAATATTCCACGCTGTGCTGTCAAACTAAAATTTCTGCCTAAACCGGATTTTTTAGACTTCACCTTCAGCAAAAACTACATTGCTCTACTTACTGATGATGGTGGCTTAACGACTGCTAAATTAGCTCAATTCCTTAAAGAGCAAGGCTGGAAGGTTATTGTTTTGAGTTTTCCCCCATCAGCGATCGCCAAACAATCGCCTTTACCCGAAGAGGTTATTCGGATTGCGCTTGAAGATATGAGTGAAGAACATTTAAAACAACAGTTAACAGCGATTGCCAACACCTATGGCTCAATTGGCGCTTTCATTCATCTCAATCCCTTGTTTGTTAGTAGTCAAAACGATGGAATTCAGTATTTAGAAGTAGAAAAGGCGATAGTCAAACATATCTTTCTCATCGCCAAACATCTCAAAAAATCGCTTCATCAAGCGGCGCATGAAGGATACAGTTGTTTCTGCACTATTACTCGTCTTGATGGAGCATTTGGTTTAACACAAAAGGTAAACTTTGGTGCCATCAGCGCCGGGCTATTTGGATTAACTAAATCTCTCAACTTTGAATGGGAATCTGTATTTTGTCGGGCAATTGACTTGTATCCCAATTTAGATGCCGAAGAATCAGCACAAGATATTATTGCTGAACTTCACGATCCCAATCGTTTGATTGCCGAAGTTGGGTATAGCAAAAATGGACGAGTCACCCTAACTGCTGAACCATTTATTTGATACCAATTCTCTATGAAGTTGCAGTGAATGAGTACCAACTTCTTTGTGTTCTACCCTTACGGGTAGACACGTAGACGGACGTAGTCCGGCTTCAAGGTAGAGTAGTGGCTTCTGTAGACGGGCTTTGCCCGGCTTCCCGTAGGGTAAGTAGCCGCTCCGCGTCTAATGTACTCTTTGTGGTTAGTTTTTTAATATTAAGTGCATCTTTAAGAATAATTAGTTTAACCAGGAAAAAGTATGAGAAAACAAACCAAAATTAGTACTTCATCAGTTTTTATTGTCAGTGGCGGTGCCAAAGGAATTACGCGAGAATGCGTGCTCAAGCTAGCACAGGAATATCAGTGCAAATTTATTTTACTCGGTCGTTCATCATTACAAATCGAACCAATTTGGGCAAGAGATTGTTTTGATGAATTGAAATTGAAAAAACGAATTACAGAATATCTTATTTCATTAGGAGAAAAACCTACACCCAAGACAGTACAAAAGCTATTTAATCATATTTCATCCAGTAGAGAAATCGAAAAAACGCTTTCTAATATTAAAAGTTTAGGGGGAGAAGCAGAGTATATTAGCGTAGATATAACTGATGCGATCGCCTTACAAGAAAAGCTAGCAGTTGCAGTTAAGAGGATGGGCGCGATCGCAGGAATTATTCACGGAGCAGGCAATTTAGCTGATAAATTAATTGAAAATAAATCAGAACAGGATTTTGAAACAGTATATGCAGCTAAAGTAAAAGGTTTAGAAAATCTGTTATATTGCGTGGATATTAGTCAGCTTAGTTATTTAATTCTGTTTTCTTCTATAGCCGCTTTCTATGGAAACATTGGACAATCTGACTACGCGATCGCCAATGAAATTCTGAATAAATTAGCCCATCTTATCAAGCAACATTATCCAAATTGCCATGTAGTTTCTATCAATTGGGGGCCTTGGGAAACTGGGATGATAACTTCACAATTAAAAAATATTTTTCAAGAGCGCAATATTGATATTATTCCCGTTCAAGTCGGAACACAACTATTAGTTGAAGAACTAGATGTCACTAATCATGAAACTGTACAAGTTGTCATTGGTAAGCCCATATTACCAATAGTCAACAAGTTAAAATCACAACTGAAAACACACCATATTCACCGTAAATTAACACTAGAAGCTAATCCATTTTTGCAAGACCACGTGATTGCTGGTTATCCAGTTTTACCTACTACTTGCGCTATGTCATGGATTGCTAATTCCTGCGAACAACTCTATCCTAGCTATAAATTTTTTAAGTTTATTAATTTCCAAATCTTAAAGGGAATTATTTTTAATAGCAATGTAGATATTGAGTATATTTTGGAGTTAAAAGAAACTAATAAAAGCAATAGTGAAATAGAATTCAATGCAAAAATAATTAGTGAAAATCGAGCTAAAAAAGTTCCTTTTTATTGTCACTATTCTACTAACGTAAAGCTATTAAAAAAACTTCCTGTATCTCCTAGTTGTAATAAACTTAATTTAACGAAAACTCAATTTAATCATGATTTTTATCAAAACGGTAAAGGTATATTATTTCACGGCCCTTGTTTTCAGGGTGTCAAAAGAGTTTTAAATATTAATCTTCAAGAAATTACTGTGGAATGTCTTTGGCAAGGCATTGAAGAAAGACAACAGGGAAATTTTCAAATTCAAACGCTCAATCCCTACACTACTGATATACAAATCCATTGTGTGTTGATTTGGTTAGAGCATTTTTATCAACAGATTTGTTTACCTGCGCAAGTGCAAACACTCGAACAATATGCAGAAATTCCAATTAATGAGAAATTTTATGTCACCGCAGAAATTAAATCAAAAACAGAGACTTTTATAATATCCGATATCAAAATACATAATCTTCAAGGACAAGTATACTCATATATGTATGGTACTAGTGGAACTATTCTTTCCAAAGAAAAATTGAAATCGAGATAATTGTATAAAAGCTAGTTAAATAATGTCAGATAACTAAAATTTTATCACAGAAAATAAAATTTGATAATTAAGGTAAAAAATCATTATGAATATAGAAAAAATTGAAAAAACTAAAGTATTTGAGTCACTTAAAACTACTAATATGGCGATTGTAGGCATGGATGCCTTATTTGGCTCTTGTGATGGTTTAGATGCTTTTGAACGGGGTATTTATCAAGGAAGCCAATATTTTACTACCCTCCCTTCCAATCGGTGGGAAAGAATAGAACAGCAGCAGCAATTACTTAAAGCTCATGGTTTTGAAGATGGTAAAGCACCATTGGGAGCATTCATCAAAGATTTTGAAATTGATACTTTACGTATCAAAATATCTCCTCATGAAGCAGAAACACTTAACCCACAACAATTATTGATTCTCAAGGTAGCTGATCGCGCTCTTCAAGATGCGGAAGTTGGTGAAGGGGAAAAGGTAGCTGTAGTTATTGCTAGTGAATACTTGAGTTACGTCGAGAACATCACTGTTAGCCACATCTCCACTTTATGGAATTTTACCGGCTCTGCGTTCACACTTCATGCTGGAGAAAATTCTGCATTCAAAGCCTTGGAAGTTGCCGAAATGTTACTTGCTACCAAGGAAGTAGACACTGTTGTCGTCGGTGCAGTCGAGCTTGCTGCCAAGCAAACGTCAAAAATCAATACAGGCAAAAATACCTTTTCTTACGATCAGAATGCCAATCATTGGATGGTAGGTGAAGGTGCTGGAGCTGTTGTTCTCAAGCACCTGGATACAGCCAGGCAAGAGCAAAAGCGTATCTATGCAGTGATCAATGCCATCAGTTTTTTGCGGGAGTCTGCTAATTTAGAAAAGATAAAAGCCAATACCGTCACCCAAGTATGTCAAAAGGCTTTTGTGACAGCAGAAGTTAAACCTGCCGACATTGATTATATAGAAGTTTTTGGCAACTATGCGCAGTCAGAAGATGAATCTGAGATTGAGGGATTGATGCGAGCTTATCAATCTGCTGGAGGAAATTTAAAGTGTGCGATCGGCAATGTCAAGGCTAATATCGGTCATACTTACACTGCTGGGGGAATAGCCAGCTTAATCAAAACTGCTTTGTGTTTGTACCACCGATATATTCCCTGTGTACCCCAGTGGATTGCTCCAAAAATGCCTGATATCTGGCAAAATAGCCCTTTTTATGTAGCTACCGAATCAAAACCTTGGTTTTTAGAACAAAAAGAATCTAACAGAGTTGCTGCTATTAACGGACTAGACTTGGATGGTACTTATACACATTTAATTTTGTCGGAAGAACCTACTCAAAAAGAATGCAGTAGTAGGTATTTAGAGCAAATGCCTTTTTATCTTTTCCCGCTTGCTGCTAATGAGCGATCGCTTTTACTAAATCAATTGAATGTTTTACAACAAAGTATTGCAGATTGCTCTTGTTTATCCACTGCCGCCAGCCTCGCCTTTGCCGCTTTTCAAAAGAACTCTCCAGCTGCTTACGCAATAGCAATTGTTGGGCGTAATCAAGAAGAATTGATACGAGAAATTCAGCGTGCTCTTGCGGGTGTTGTGGATGTTTTTGATACAGGCAAAGACTGGCAAACTCCTGTAGGTAGCTATTTCACATCCAAACCACTAGGTAAAAAAGGCACCATTGCTTTCGTTTACCCTGGTGCTTACAGTTCTTATATCGGAATTGCTCGTAATCTATTTCGCTTGTTTCCCAAACTTTACGATAATCCACTCATTAAGAGCGTTTACAGTCGTCTTGCCAATGTAGAGAAAATTCTTTATCCGCGCAGCCTGAACAAATTATCAAAAAGGCAATTAGAAGCCCTAGAACAGCGATTGATAGACGATCCAGTCGCAATGCTCGAATCAGAAATGTGGGTTGCCGGATTGTTGAGTGCAATTCTAAGAAATTACTTCCAACTACAACCTGATTGCGCCTTTGGGTATAGCCTGGGCGAAACTAGCATGATGCTAGCTCAAGGTGTGTGGACTCATTTTCATGAAGGTAGTCAAAGTTTAAACTCGTCTGCTTTGTTTAAAACAGAGTTATCGGGAGCTAAAAATGCTGTTCGCAGGTTTTGGAAATTACCCCAAATTCAGGATGGAGAAAGCTCTGAGTTTTGGAGTACACATATTCTTATGTGTCCAGTATCCCTCGTTCAGGAAGCTCTCAAGCATGAAAACCACGTTTACTTAATTCTCATTAATACTCCACAAGAAGTCGCGATCGCTGGTGATACCCAAGCCTGCCAAAGAGTCATTCAAAGGCTAAATTGCGATGCTTTTCGTACTCCTTTCAATTATGTCATTCATTGCGACGCTATACGTTCTGAGTACGATGAACTTGTTAAATTAAACACTTTACCTATCCAAAATATACCAAATACTGTTTTCTATTCCGCTGCAAATTACCAACCCATTACCCTCGACAGTAATTCCATCGGTCAAAATATTGCTAAATGTCTGTGTCAACAGCTTGATTTCCCTCGGTTAATTAACCGCGTCTGGGAAGATGGCACTCGAATATTTATCGAGGTAGGAGCTGGCAGTACTTGTTCTAGATGGATTAGTGAAAATCTTAAACATAAAGAACATCTTGCAATATCCCTGAATAAAAGAGGCATAGATGAGCATACCTCTATTGTTAGAGGGCTAGCAAAACTTGTTAGTCATCAAGTTTCTTTAGATTTGTCGCCATTGTATAGTCCGGTACAAGAAACTTTTCGTTCCAGCCAGTCGATGATTAAGTCTGAAAATATTCTAGATGAAAATAGCAAAACTGTTCCTACTAGCAACAAACATCAGCCCAGCACAAATGTTCCAAATTTTATTAATGAGTTAGAGTCAGTCGCTTTCCACAATCTTAAGTGTAAAAATTTGAGCGCAAACATTTCTCGCATACATAAAGCTCATACTCATTTTTTACAAACTCGACAGGAATCTTTAAGGCAACTCGGCGAAATAATTCAATTACAAATAGCGTGCTCGCAACAACTACTGAATCAACAATCTTTAGCTGAAATCAACAATAATTCTTTTGAAAATAAATCTTAAATAGTTTATGAACAAAAATATTTATTAGCCATTAACCATTAACTATTATTGGAGGACTAAAAACCGTGATCGGTACAGAAGCGGTAAAAAATAAAAATGATAATCTTCTTCAAATTCCTGGCTGCTACAGTCATAAATTATACTGGCAAGGCTCATTAGATTTAGTTTCTTTTGATGAAGTAGGTATAAAATATAAATTGCTCAATATAGATAAACCTTGTCATATTCTGAAAATAGAGGGAAATATTGGGGTAACTAATGAAGGAAAATTGTATTATCAAGAACTTAGTAATATAGAGCAAATAGAAGTACTGATATCTGTTCCACCTTTAGCAATTCAACAGTTGGGCGATCGCACTTTCCTAGACTTTCATGGTGTGAAGTGTGCATATGCGACTGGTTCAATGGCTAGTGGCATCGCTTCTGAAGAACTCGTCATCGCTCTAGGCAAAGAGAGTATATTGAGTTCCTTTGGGGCTGGCGGTTTATCTCCTTCCCGGCTCGAAACAGCTATTCATCGCATTCAACAGGCTCTACCAAAAGGGCCATTTGCTTTCAATTTAATTCACAGTCCTAGCGAACCAGCCATCGAACGTGCTGCGGTTGATTTATATCTCAAATATGGCATTAGAACAATAGAAGCCTCTGCGTTTTTGGATTTAACTCCTAACATAGTTTATTACCGAACTGCGGGACTGAATTTCAATGCAGCCAATCAAATAGAAATTAAAAACAAAGTTATAGCTAAGATTTCGAGAACAGAAGTCGCAACCAAATTTCTCCAACCTGCTCCCAAGGAGATTCTTAGACAATTAGTCGCACAAGGACTGATTACACAGTTGCAGGCAATCCTAGCAGCCAAAGTTCCCATGGCCGACGATATCACAGTGGAGGCAGATTCTGGCGGTCATACAGATAATCGTCCTTTAGTTTGTCTGTTGCCTTCCATGTTGCAATTGAGAGATGAAATTCAAAGTAAATATAGTTACGCAAAACCTGTACGAGTTGGTGTAGCAGGGGGAATTGCAACTCCCCAATCAGCATTAGCTGCCTTTATGATGGGCGCTGCCTATGTTGTTACTGGCTCTATTAACCAGTCTTGTCTTGAAGCCGGAACTTCTGAATATACAAAACAACTACTAGCTCAAGCCGAGATGGCGGATATAATGATGGCTCCGGCAGCAGATATGTTTGAAATGGGTGTCAAACTTCAAGTCCTCAAAAGAGGAACGCTTTTTCCCATCCGCGCTCAAAAACTTTTCGACCTCTACAAAAGTTATGACTCCATTGAAGACATTCCCCTAGCAGAAAAAGAGAAATTAGAAAAACATATTTTTAGAAGCAGCCTTGAATCGGTTTGGGAAGAGACATTAGCTTATTTATCTCGACGAAATCCCGATAAAATCTCTCAAGCCGCCAACAATCCCAAGCTGAAAATGGCTTTAATCTTCCGTTGGTACCTGGGTTTATCATCCCGTTGGTCAATTTTAGGAGAGAAAGGACGGGAGATGGATTACCAAATTTGGTGTGGCCCGGCTATGGGTGCTTTTAATGACTGGGTGAAGGGTTCTTATCTAGCCAATTCGAGCAATCGGAGGGTGGTTGATGTTGCTCACCACATTATGACTGGAACTGCATTTTTATATCGGCTGCAAAGTTTGAAAATGCAAGGACTGCAAATGCCAGCGTACTACAGCCAGTATTGCCCAGTTCCTCTCAAATCAGGAGTATACGGATGAAAAATTCTACTCAACAGTCTCAAAGTGCCGAAGCAATTCAAAATTGGTTAGTTTTACAGCTTGCCGAGCGGCTGAATATTGAACCAGATGAGTTAGATATTGACTTACCTTTTGACAACTACGATTTGAATTCAAACGAGGCATTGGCTCTGTTGAACAAGCTAGAGAAATGGCTGGGGCGATCGCTATCTCCAACCATAGTCTGGAATTATCCCACGATTGCAACTCTAGCTGAACGTTTAGCCGAGGAAACTGAAGTTGCTGCACAAAAGGAGGAGTAAGCATGGAACCGATCGCAATTATTGGTATTGGCTGTCGTTTCCCCGGTGCTCAAAATCCAGAAGCATTTTGGCAGCTTTTGTGTAATGGAGTAGATGCGATCGCCAATGTACCAAAAGAACGATGGGATGTAGATGCTTTCTACGACCCCAACCCAGGTAGCCCCGGAAAAATGAACACTCGCTGGGGTGGCTTTCTAGAACAGGTAGATCGGTTTGATGCCCAATTCTTTGGGATTGCGCCGAAAGAGGCAAGTTACATCGACCCTCAGCAAAGGCTATTGTTAGAAGTAGCATGGGAGGCTTTAGAAGATGCTGCTCAAGTGCCACAAAAGCTCGCCCGCACTAATACAGGTGTATTTATCGGTATCTCGACTAACGATTATCAGCAGCTGCTATATCAACAACATCTGCAAACTGGTTCTGTTCCAAGCAATCCCTACATAGGTACGGGGAACGCCTTAAGCATTGCAGCTAATCGCATTTCTTATCTATTTGATTTTCGCGGGCCGAGTATGGCAGTTGACACAGCCTGCTCCTCATCGTTAGTTGCTGTTCACCTTGGATGTCAAAGCTTGCATAGTGGAGATTCTAACCTGGTTTTGGCTGGTGGGGTGAATTTGCTTTTATGCCCTGAACTGACAATTATCTTGTCTCAAGCACGGATGATGGCTCCTGATGGACGTTGCAAAACCTTTGATGCCAGAGCCAACGGTTATGTGCGAGGAGAGGGCTGTGGAATCGTAGTCCTCAAGCGCCTCAAGGATGCACAAAAAGATGGTGACCGAATCATTGCACTAATTGCAGGTTCCGCCATTAATCAAGATGGACGCAGTAACGGACTTACCGCCCCCAACGGTCCCTCCCAAGAGGCAGTTATTCGCCAAGCATTAGCTAACGCCGGGGTGGTACCGTCTCAAATCGGCTATGTTGAACTCCACGGCACCGGTACTCCCTTAGGAGATCCGATTGAAGCAGAAGCATTGGCAGCTGTGCTAAATAGCGATCGCCCCTCTAATAGTCGCTGTGCTGTTGGCTCAGTCAAAACTAATATTGGTCATTTGGAAGCCGCAGCAGGTATTGCCGGTCTCATTAAGGTTGCATTGTCACTCCAACATCGCCAAATTCCACCTAGCTTACATTTTCAAACGCCTAATCCTTATATTCCCTTAGATAAAATTCCTCTACAGGTTCAGCAAATCCTACAACCCTGGCCCCTAATTCCTACCTCGGCTCTAGCTGGAGTAAGTTCCTTCGGTTTTGGCGGCACTAATGCTCACGCAATTTTACAGATGGCTCCCCAGTTGCCTCAAGAGCAGGAGGGCGAGAAAGATTTGCTCTCTCCCGCCTATCTTTTACCGTTATCTACTCGCAGCCCAGAAGCCCTCAAATCTCTGGCACAAGCATACCAGGAGTTTTTAGTACCACCTGGTTTAGGTACAACTTTATCATTAGCAGATATTTGTTACACCGCCAGTGTTCGACGTAGTCATCACGACCACCGTCTAGCTCTAATATTTCGTAACCATCAGGAACTTACTCAATCTTTAACAGCATTTTTACAAGATGAAACTCGTGCTGGTGTATCTTACGAACACAAGCAAAAAAATCGGCATCAAAAGCTAGTTTTTGTCTGTTCCGGTCAAGGGTCACAATGGTGGGCGATGGGACGCGAACTTTTATCTTGTGAACCAGTGTTTAGAACCACGATTGAACAGTGCGACGCACTGTTTTATCCTTTAGCTAACTGGTCGCTGATGGCAGAACTAACAGCTGATGAGTCGAACTCCCGCTTCGAGGAAACTGAAGTTGCCCAGCCAGCTATTTTTGCCCTACAAGTTGCTTTAGCTCACTTGTGGCGTTCGTGGGGAGTAGAACCTAGTGCTGTCGTTGGTCATAGTTTGGGAGAAGTAGCAGCCGCTCATATCGCCGGAGCTCTCAACTTGGAAGATGCAGTGCGGGTTGTCTTTCACCGCAGTCGCTTGATGCAGCAAAGAAGCGGTCAAGGACGGATGGCGGTTGTGTCACTGTCTGTGGAAAAATTTGAAAGTCTGCTCGCTGAGTATGTGGATCGTCTCTCTATTGCTGCCATTAATAGTCCAACTTCCATAGTTTTATCAGGTGAGACAACAGTACTACAAGAAGCAATCCGCTCCTTGGAACAGCAACAGATTTTCTGCAAGTTTTTGCAGGTAAATAATGCTTTTCATAGTCCGCAGATGGAATCTTATCAAGATGAACTGGCGCGATCGCTTCAAGATATCAATCCCCAAACTGCCTCAATTCCGATTATTTCCACAGTTACAGGTAAGACACAGCCAGGGCAGAATTTTGATGCCACCTACTGGACACGCAACATTCGAGAGCCAGTCTATTTTGCAGCTGCGGTGAATGAACTAGTGCAAACCCAGCATAATCTGTTTGTAGAACTTAGCCCCCACCCAGTTCTAGGTATGAACATCTCCCAGTGTCTGCACGCTTGTTCTAGGAAAGGAATTGTGTTGCCTTCGTTGCGGCGTCAGGAAGGGGAGAAATTTGTAATGTTAGAATCGCTTGGTATCCTCTATACTCAAGGCTATCCAATAGACTGGAGCCGACTTTATCCATCCGCAAAACGCTGTGTGTCTTTGCCTTCCTATCCCTGGCAGCGAGAGTGTTACTGGATAGAACAAAATTACAATCACTTATCAGAACAGATTAATGAAACTAGCAAGGGCGATCGCTATGTGCGCCCGGTGGGAACAAAAAATCCGGAAGATTTTTTACTAGCGACGAAGTCGCCGCTATGCTTGCAAAGCAACCACAGCAATTCCTACACGGATCGCCAATCCTCGACTATTGATGTTGTTGAACCAGAAGCAGCATTGAATCTCAACCGTACTCAACTGTTAGCTGTGAAATCAAAACAACAGCGTACTCAGTTGTTGGAGACTTATATGAGTACGCTATTTGGTCAAGTAACGGGTTTGTCTACCGCTAATCTAGACTTGCAACAGCCCCTTTACCGTTTGGGATTCGACTCTTTGATGGCTGTAGAATTGAGAAAACAAATTGAGAAAGATTTAGATGTAGTTATTCCCCTAGAAATTTTCGCTGGTCTTAATATTGCTCAGTGTGTAACGCAAATTCTTCTGCTAGTTGAAACTAAAGTGAGTGATTCAGCCGTTGATTCTACTAATGTTGCCACACATTTAAAGCAAGAGGTGGCTCCAGCGAATCTGTGGATCGCAAATCTACATTCAAATCCCAAAGCCCACTTACGCCTATTCTGCTTTCCTTATGCTGGAGCTGGTGCTTCAATTTTCAGTGCCTGGGCAAAGGAGCTAACACCAGAAATAGAGGTTTGTCCAATTCAATTACCGGGACGAGAAAACCGACTGCAAGAAGCGCCATTTACTGGCCTCTCACGCTTGATTCAGACATTGGTACCCTTGCTCAATCCCTATCTAGATATTCCTTTTGCTTTATTCGGTCATAGCTTGGGGGCGCTGATAGCCTTTGAACTAGCCCGTGAACTCCGTAGGCGAAATTTACCTTCTCCGCTTGTGTTATTTGTTTCTGGCAGCCGCGCACCTCAGATACTAGATACAGGTTTTCTCATTCACCGTTTTCCTGAACCTCTGTTTATAGAAACATTGCGTACAATTAGCGGTATACCTGAAAAAGTTTTGCAGAACCAAGAACTGATGCAACTGCTTTTGCCTACTCTTAGAGCAGACTTTGCGATTTTAGAAACTTTTTTATATGTTAATGAGAAGCCGCTCGATTCTCCTATCTACGCTTTCGGAGGCATACAGGACACTAAAGTCAGCCAACAAGAGCTTGCTGCCTGGAGTGAGCAGACTCACCAATTTAAGCTGAATATGTTTCCCGGTGACCATTTCTTTTGCGACAGCGATCGCAAGCTAGTGTTACAGGTTATAGCTCAGGAAGTTCAGAAGTTTGTCTGGAAATAGGGTTTGGGGTGTAGGGGAGAATTTTTCCTTCTGCCATCTGCGGCTCGACTGACTTGTACTGAGCCTCGTCGAAGTAGCGCTCGCCGAACGTCCTCCTGCCTTCTGCCTTTTACCCAGAAACGACTATGGCTTTTATTGTTGCAACATCCACTGGTTTTCCCCCCAACTATTACTCTCAAGAAGTACTAGCTAATTTAGTACGCAAGTACTGCTTGAGTATGGCCTTGGATTTTGATCTAAATACTATCGACCATTTCTTTACCGATATCAAGATTAAGGGCCGTTACTTTGCATTGCCTCTTGAGTCTTTTTACGATCCTCCTACGATTGAAGAGAGTTCCAAAGCAGCAATCAAAGCGGCTGTCAATCTTAGTGAAATAACTGTGCGTAAATTGCTAGAGCAAACTAACCTTGACCCCAAAGAGGTATCACAAATGACCTCTGTAAGTATCACGACTACACTTCCTTCGTTAGATGCTCGGTTGATGAACAGGATTCCATTTTCTCCCAATTTAAAAAGGATGCCTCTAGGTGGTTTAGGTTGTGTAGGTGGGGCGATCGGTCTATCTAGAGTTACAGATTACCTACAGGGACATCCTCAAGAAGCTGCAATTCTTTTTGCTGTCGAACTCGCCTCCTTTTATTGGCAGGGTTCTTTGCAAGGAGATTTGCACTACATGATCGGACATCTGTCAAAAGAACCACACTTATACAGCGAAATTATTACCACAATACTTACTGCTGCATCATTTGGTGATGGAGCAGCAGCTGTTTTGATGGTTGGTCGCGATCATTGTTTAGCCCACTCTGGACAACCTGAGGTGATTGGCACTCGGTCAAATTTTATCCCCAATACCGAAGACGTTTTGGGGATGGATATTGTTGATACTGGCATCAGAAATATTTGGAAGCTTTCAGTGGTAGGCGAATTTACAAAAATAGGCTTGCGCCAAGCCATCGATGGCTTGCTTACTGAGTACGGCATATCAATTGACCAGATTTCTTACTGGATGGTTCATCCTGGAGCAATCCAGCCTCTAGAACAGGAGTTTGGTCTCAATGAGCCAGCACTAAAGTTGAGTCGCAAAACCTTAGTAGAGGTAGGTAATCTTTCATCACCTACAGTGCTCTGTGTACTAGATACAATCTTCTCCGAAGAACAGCCTGTCCCGGGAGCTTATGGTTTGGTCATAGGTATTGGCCCTGGATTTTCTCAAGAAGTTGTTTTGTTGCAATGGTGAGTGTTTAATTTAGATTGGCAATTGTAGAGCTTTATAAAATATATCTAATAATATTGCCTTTTGAAAGACTTTAGGTGTGAGGATTTTAACTATTGTTTGTTTAGACTACAATCATTAATTATGACTTATATGCATTATACAGTTGATTTTTCTGGAATATCTGTAGAAGCAAATGAAATCATTCAATTTATCAAACAAAATTTTCAAATTAAGGAAATATGTCAAAAAATTTTATATCAAAAAATTATTGAGAAAACTGCTCATGAAAAAGGTTTAACAGTTACTAAAGCTGAGATTCAAGCTGAAGAAAATCGTCTATGTCGTGAAATGCGTTTAAGCAATCAATCAGACATTTGTGTTTGGTTAGTAAATCAAATAATGGATTTAGAAGATTGGGAAAGTGGCATTCGTAATCGTCTTCTAGCTAAAAAATTGGCTAATTATTTATTCGCTTTGGGTGTTGAAATGTTTTTCAACTTAAATGCTAGTGATTTTGATCAAGTCTTAATTTATAAAATAGTTGTTCCTTCAGTAGAAATTGCTAAAGAGATTTTGGCTCGAATTGATGCAAATCAAGTTAGTTTTTATGAAGCTGCTCACCTCTATGATATTGATGAAAAACGTAGACATCAGTTTGGCTATGAAGGAAAGATTTATCGCTGGAATATAGAATCAACCATAGCAACAGCTATATTTAATGGAACGCCGGGACAGATATTTGGGCCACTTGCTGTCAAGGAAGGGCATTCTCTTTGGATGGTTGAAGAGATCATTCCGGCAGAATTAAATGCTCAAAGCTATCAAGATGTTTTAAATCACATTTTTCAACAGTGGTTAGCTATGGAGCTAAATTATCTTCTTCACACTGACAACCAATAAATAAATTTCAAGCAGTTCAAACATTCTTTGCACAGAAATTCTTTTTAGAAAGTTAGAAACTTAAATTCTAATAGCTAGTAAAGTTTAGTAAAGTCTCTTCACCCAGCATTGCTATATATACAAACATCGCTTACACCGAAGATTAAGTAGTAGCCAATAGAACTACTTGTGAAAATGATTATAAAACAAAGTGTTGGTTCATAAGACAGCTTATTATTCAGTTAGTAGCTGAGGGACAGGTCTGTCGATTCTACGACTCCTCAGTCATTTTTGAGAAGTAGGATGATGCTCTTGACATACTTACACAATTAAAGTCATTGGCAAATTCTAGTTATACTGCATGTGAAGCTACCTCACTTTTTATTTGTCGCTAAACTCCAGTCTGACTTTACTTCTAAGACATCTCTACACAGACGAAGTTTGACCTCAGAGTTTATTATTGATAGAGTTTTTGCTAGCGTTATGAGTTTAGTTGAGAATCATCTGCATAAGTTCTTTGAGAAGGGATACACAGTCATGCATTCTCCCTTCTCAGCTTAAGTCCTCTTTTCTACACTTAGGCAAGGTTAGATAAGGAACCAACACTATTGAATTTTGACAACCTTAATACCAACACTATCAAATGGAAATGGTTTCAGATATTGGGAGGGTATATTGTAAAAAGTTATTACATTACATAGGTTCTAACGTGGTTTCTGCTTTTTGCTTGACTTGTTTGAAGTCTTTGATTTACCTTTAGTTACTGCTAATTGAGCTTTTGAGGCATGTATTTTCGGCGGTCGGCATCGATCGCAGAATAATGGTCTTGAAGGATAGCAAGTGCGTTCTACCACTTTATTGCATCCTTTACATACAAAACGATAGACTCTCTGCTTAATGATGCGAACGTGAGCCTTGACAAAAACTTCCTTACTTTCCACTGTTTATTCCTTTCAAAGAAAACGAAATTGCTATGGCTGATTTATCTGAGATTCTTAGGTTACTCGAAGCAGAGCGAGATCGCTATGTCTTAGAAGCTGCTGATTTAGAGCGTCGTCTGTCTTTTATTCGGAATCAGATCCACGCCTTAGAAGCTCTAATACCAAAGTATGTTCTAGAAGAAAAAATTAATCATACCTACAAACGTCTGCCTGAATCTTCTGTACAAGTGCTCTTGGAGGATAGAACTCACTCTGTTGAACAAGAGGAATTAGAAACTCTAGACCAAGAACTGGAGACTGAATCAGAATTTGAGCATAATACGAATCCTTCATTAAGCACACCACAATCTACCTCAATCTCAAATACCGAATTGACTACCTCGACACAAGAAGAACCAGATATCTCTGACATTCCCAAATTGAGTGTCCCTAGAAAACCTGGAACTCTGCCTCTATTGCGTGAATTCCAAGAATACTCCATACAAAATGCCATCTTAATTTTGATGCGCCGGCGACCGGATCTGCATTTTCATATTGACGCCATTGTACGTGATTTATATGGAAATAAATTAACACCAGAGCAGTTTAAGACTGCCAAAACGAATGTCGGAAAAATGCTTTCTACAGGAGTGCAAGCAGGATTGTGGTATCGGGTATTGCATGCTCACGGTGTTTACACTTTGAAACATGAGAAGGGAGTTACAAGTAAACTGCTCAAACCTTTGAGGAAGAAATAATTGACTCATACAGTTTTGAAGTAACAGTAGCGATTGTCCCTTCAAAGAAACTATCTATGAGCTAATAAATTCATACTTGAATGTAAAACTCATAAACTCAAGCAACACACAAAGGCACTTTAGAGTCTGTACTGTGGCTGAAGTTGATATGAGCTTCTTACGAAATCAACCAGACTCAGCCATATTTGTTCAGTTGTTCTATGCTATCGAGAACTCATTTTATTGCGCTAGCGCTAAAAGCAAGCCAAAAGAGCAGGCAAAATGGCGCAAGGATGTAAAAAAGGTCTGCTATATTAAAAAAGCGTTAAAAGCAACGACGCGACCGAACCATAGAAAAAACCAACTAGAAGCAACCAGGTAGTAAGT